>NZ_JADYXF010000021.1:0-85578 GCF_015864385.1 Pseudoalteromonas sp. SWXJZ94C | reverse complement strand
GTTGCGGGAGCCGGATTTGAACCGACGACCTTCGGGTTATGAGCCCGACGAGCTACCAGACTGCTCCATCCCGCGCCAATAGATATCAAATTTAATTAATATCGCTGTTAGCTGTTTTACAACATGCTAAACAATGGCAGCTATTATAAGGATGCGCGGGATAATTAGCAACCATAATAACTAATAACTTTATAAAAACTCGAATCTTTAAAATAGGCAAACTCAACATATGTAATTAAAATGTTGAATAGAATTTTAAAAAATAATTCCAGAAAAACTCAAGGTATTATTATTTCACAAAAAAATAATTTTATTTACAACAACAAAAGCGAGGTTAAATCATAAGCTTAACAACAAACCAATACTTTAATATCAAAAAAGCGTGCGATATCTGAGTTCCTGACTATAATAAGAATCAATCACTAATACAATAATAAAAATTATACTTAATGCAACGAGGCATTTAATGAATACACATCAACCAGTACTGTTAAAAAGCCTTACTATTATAAAACCAAACTTCCATGCTTTTACGGCACGTTTTCATGGTAAGTTAGTTGAGTCTGATATCACCATGGGTTACTTAACAGCTGCACAATTTAACGAAAGAAGTTATACGCTTTACTGTGTGTTAGAGCGCATAATTAAAAATCTAGATAACCCATCATCTGTTGCTCCGTTTTTATCACATCATATAGCTTTTTTAAAAAACGGTCATATTCAACAAGTTGATATCAAAATCTTATGTGATGCTTTTTATTCGACTTTGGAAGAGCATTTAGGGCGACTTTTTAGTGTAGAAAGTCAATTAGCATGGCAGAAAGTTTTAAGGTTTTTTACAAACTTTGCAAATAATATCCTCTTTAATGTTTCTAATGTTGTTTCTCTTAAGCAACAAATAGAAAAGAAAACAAATAGCGAAACGTAACTTTATGGTAAAAAGCTTATTTCATCATTTAGACGATTAAGCTTTTTATGCTCAACTTCTATTAATAAATTATATTGAGTGTTTAATGCACTCATTCGTTTTGATAACGCATTATCAAATTCGGCATCCTTTTCGTAGTTTGTTCCATTACTTAGCCTACTTTCTAACTTCAATGTTTCTTCTTTGAGTTCATTACTAAACGTTATTATTTTATTGTTAGATTCTCTAACTTCACGCTCTATCTGTTGTTTGCGGATAAAAGTATCTATTTTTTTATTTTCATTACTGTAAGTATCATTTTGCTTAGTAGAACTAAGTCGTCTGAGTTGTTGGTTAAGTATATCTATGCTTACTTGTTCATTTTTAATAAGCACGTCAAAACGCGATATAGTTGCCATTATTTGCTCCGCAATCGCGACACTTCGCTTAGCTCCAGCTAAATTATCTTTTTGTGAATCCGACTTTTTATTCAAAACGCTAACCTGCTTTTGCATTTCAATTTTATAAGTTTTAATTTTATCTTGATGCTCAATAATTTGTTTTTTTAATGCGGTTATTTTTATATAGGAATCTATATCAGAATCAATATTGTTTATCGAACTGGTATTACTTGGTTTAAGATCATTTTGTTTTTTATCGTTCGGGTTTTGTACATTTAAATGCAATAGTTGAGGATTATCTGCGCATGGTTGTTGGCTAAATTCAACCCCATTACTTGTTTCACATTTATAAATTGCAGTAGTGGCACTAAAACAAACCATAGGGCTTATACCCATTAATAAAATAAAAAGCCTTGTTAATGTACTCATATTTATAACTCCAATTATTAAATAATAAAACGATCGTCTACTTAAATTAGCTCGTATGGTATTTGTTTGGCTTTGTCATGAAACACTATAAAACGCTTAGGCTCATTTTAGGCGATCAACTAAATCCATCTCACTCGTGGTTTAAACAAAAAGACAGTGAAACCTTATATCTTATTGCAGAGCTTAAACAAGAAACTGATTACGTTAAGCATCATATTCAAAAATTATGTGCTTTTTTTAACGCAATGGAGAATTTTTCAGTCGCATTAAAAAGTGCTGGTTTTAATATTTTACATTTAACATTAGATGATACTTGTGATGATCAAAACTTAGTTGAATTACTTAAGCGAATTGCCGATAAATATCAATGCGATACTATTGAGTACCAATACCCAGATGAGTTTAGACTTAAATCACAATTAACCTTATTTCAAAATAATAGTTCATTGAATGTAACTGCTACAGACACAGAACATTTTTTATTACCGTTTGGTGATATAAATACACGCTTCAAAAAAAATAAGCATGTAACAATGGAGCACTTTTATCGCGCTATGCGTAAGCAATTTAATATATTAATTGACGATGCAAAGCCAACTGGCGGAAAGTGGAATTTTGATAGTAATAATCGTAATAAATTTTCTAAAAACGACTTAGCAAATATCCCACGACCAAAGCTATTCAACAATGATGTAAGTAGTATCGTTTCACGTTTAAATAAACACAAAGTCGCTTATTTTGGTCAACTAAATGAGCATACATTAGAGTGGGCTACAACGCGTAAACAAGCCATTGAATCTCTCGAATACTTTTGTGAGCACTTGCTTAGTCGATTTGGTCATTTTCAAGATGCAATGACAGATCAAAGTGAAAACAATACCAGCTTGTATCATAGCCGTTTATCGTTTGCTCTAAATGCAAAAATACTCCACCCATTATATGTAATTAAACGTGTAATAAATGAATATGAGCAAAGACCTGATGAGATATCACTCTCGCAAGTAGAAGGGTTTACAAGACAAATATTGGGCTGGAGAGAGTATGTACGCGCTATTTATTGGACTAACATGCCCGACTACGCAACAAAAAACCAACTACAAGCCAAAAATAAATTGCCATCTTATTTTTGGAATGGCTCTACAAAAATGAATTGCCTAAGTCATTCACTCAAACAAAGCCTTGAAACCGCTTATGCTCATCATATTCAGCGCCTAATGGTTATTGGGAACTTTTGTATGCTCACAGGAATTAATCCTGATGAAGTAGATAACTGGTACCTAGGTGTTTATATAGATGCCATAGAATGGGTCGAAATGCCTAATACTCGAGGAATGAGCCAGTTTGCCGATGATGGGATCATTGCAACAAAGCCCTATGCAGCAAGCGGGAACTACATTAATAAAATGAGTGACTATTGCAAAAGTTGCCAATACGATGTTAAACAAAAGGTAGGTGATAAAGCATGCCCGCTCAATAGCTTGTATTGGCATTTTATGGATAGACACAGAGACAGGTTAGAAAAAAACCCGCGTATTGGTATGGTCTATAAAAACTGGGATAAACAAGATAAAACGCTTCAAGAACAAACACTACAACAAGCAACCTACTATCTTAATAATTTAGAAGCGCTTTAAACAAAAAACCGCCTCAGTTGAGGCGGCTAAATAATCAGGGGGGAACTAATGTTAAATAGGTTTACTTACCTTCGAGCAAGTTACCACTACCAATTTCAATTTTTCGTGGTTTAAGTGCTTCAGGAATCTCACGCTGTAACTCTATGCTCAATAAGCCATTAGCTAAATCTGCACTAAGTACTTTTACATGATCTCCAAGCTGGAATTTACGTTCAAAGTTACGCTCTGCTATACCTTGATGAATAAACTTACGTTGGTTAGTTTCATCTTTATTGGCTTTAATACCTGCAACTTTTAATGTGTTGTTTTCTGACTCAATGGTCAATTCACTATCGCTAAAACCTGCTACGGCCATAGTGATTCTGTATTTGTCTTTATCAAGCGCTTCTATATTGTATGGAGGGAAGCTTGGCTGCTTGTCTGTACTAGCTGCCGCATCCATAAGTGATGCTAAATGTTCGAAGCCGATAAATGAACGATAAAGTGGTGATAAGTCTACTGTACGCATAATAATATCCTCATATTTAAGCGATATTTTGCATGTGCTTTTCTATTGAACAAGCTCAAGAAAATTTTAATTAATAATATAAATTTCAATTGTTTAAGTTTAATTTAGGACCCATCAGGCGTCCTACTTAACTATATATGGACGGTAAAATTATTTTCAAGTAAATTTATTAAAAATAATTAAATATAAAATCAAGCGCGTTGTTAAACGCGACTAAATTAGTACCTAACTACTTAAGAAAATGTTCCTCTAATAGGATAATCATTTTCACGCGTATATTGAATACCAGACAGTAACTGCTGCATATCAGGACGCGAAAACGGGCTATTTGATTTATCTAAAACTTGAACTTGGTTCTGCTCGTTTAAAACAATAATTGCAGGTTCTGCAAATGGATGATCTGTCTCTGTAGTACTTCTAGGTTCACTAATGTATAAACCTAGCTCAGTCATTTGCTCAAGCGTTAAGTTATAATAAAGAGGAAAATTAACGTCTAGTTTTTCATAGTGTGCTTCTAACTGAGCATGGCTATCACCACTTACAGCAACTACTTCTACACCAATATCTTTAAAATCTTGAGTCATTTTAGCCAGTGCGTTTAACTGTTTGGTACACATAGGACAATGCTGACCACGATAAACTACTATCATTTTCCATGGAGCATCTGTAATACGCTGTGTAATATCAACCTGTTCTCGCTCTGTATTACTTACAATCAGTTCAGACAATTTAGATGCGGGTTTTAATGTGTTATTACTCATAATATTCTCCTTAAGAAATGTTATAAATCGTTTACTAAGTAGAGCTTTGGGCATGTAACTAATTTTCAACCATCTAAATTGTAATCGAGTAATATAATTATATTAATAATTTTGATTATTATGACTTACGACCAACCTTTAATTTTTCTGTAAATTGTAGAAGCACTTACACCTAAATAAGCCGCAGCAAGAGGTATATTATCCTCGCAAACTCTAATTGCTGACTCTATAGCTCTTTTTTCAACTTGCCAAAGTGGTTCTATATCATGGGCAACCATAGGCGAGCCAAGTGTATTGGCAATAATATGTGATACTGACGAAGTGCTACTTGCGGGCTTTGCTGATCCTAAACCAAAGGAGCTTGGTAGCATATCTAACTCAACAATTTCTCCATCATTTATTACAACCGTATTTTCAATAACATTTTGTAATTCACGAATATTACCAGGCCAATCATAATTGCAAAAAAGCTGTTTTACATCATCAGCAAATGCATTGAAATTTTTTGCATTGCTCTCACTTTTTTGTTTAAGGATATACTCAGCCAATAACAATATATCGTTACCTCTCTCACGCAGCGGAGGGAGCTTTACAGGAATAACATTTAGCCGATAGTATAAGTCTTCCCTAAAACGCCCTTCTGCGACTTCTACAACAGGATTTCTGTTTGTAGCGCACACTAGACGAACATTACTATGCAATACTTCACTACTACCCACTTTACTAAATATACCCGTTTGCAAAAAGCGTAATAACTTAGCCTGTAAGTTAAGCTCCATTTCACACAATTCATCTAAAAATAACGTTCCACCATTAGCAACCTCAACTGCGCCCTTACGATCGCTTAAAGCGCCACTAAATGCCCCTTTAACATGCCCAAAAAATTCAGACTCAAATAATTCGGTTGGTATAGCGGCGCAGTTTATTGCAATAAAAGGACCTTGGCTGCGAGGGCTCGAATCATGAAGGGTTTGTGCACATACTTCTTTACCTGTGCCACTTTCGCCAGTAATAAACACACATGCTTTACTACGAGCAGCACTGTCGAGTAATCTAAATACTGTTTGCATTGCTAGCGACTCACCAACGAAGTCTTCATTTTTATTATTGTTTTTAACTTCAGGTACTATCTTCACTTGCTTTTTAGGCGTTAGTGCACTTTCAACTGCACTGATCAATCGCTGACCTGTAAACGGTTTTTCTAAAAAATCAAAGCCACCCAAACGCATTGCTTCAACAGCTACATCAATAGAGCTATTTGAAGTAATCATTACTACATTTGCTGGATTATCTTGTTTATTAACAAACTGAAGAACTTCAAGCCCACTTATATCGGGTAAACAAACATCCTGTACAATAACAAGAGGCATTTGTTCTTTAATCCCAACCAATGCAGAGTAACCATCAGCAAAATGCTTACACTCATACCCAACTTGCTCTAGTTGGCTTGCATATAGCGCTCCACTAGCGATGCTATCTTCTACAATATAAACCAACCCTTTGTCCTGTTTACTGCTCATTGCCTTCTCCTATATGGCTATACTTTGAACCATGACTTGGTAGGCATGACGAGTTTTATTTATATTGTGCTTAATAATTATAGCTAGGTTTAAATTTTCTTGTTCTACTATTGGAGGGAAATCATGAAGTTGACCAGCTAAAGTAGCTAGAGGAGTTGCTCCGTATAATGCCGCTGAATTTTTAAGAATGTGCATTATATCTTTAACTTTTAATACATCGCTTTTTTCTATCGCATTACTTAACTCAGTTGTCATAACACCTAACTCATCAATAAATAAGTTTATTAATTTAATCAGTGTTTCTAATCCAACATCCTTTTCTAATTGCGCTAAAATTTGTGGATCGGTGATACTTTTATCGATAAATTGCTCAGGTACTGGCATATATAACCTTCAGCGTTTTTATTGTTTTAAACTAAAGTTAAAAACGGTTTCTTGTGAAATAATAAAAACTGAAAAATAGTGTATACATTGAGAGTAATTCGTTTTTTGCATTTTGCAAATCAATATGAAAAATAGATTTAATACTACTTTGCCCATTTAGCGACGTTTCTCGCTAAACTCTGCGGCTTATCAATTAAATAGCCTTGTGCTATATCACACCCAAGTTGCTCTAAAATTTGCAGCTGTTCATTTTCTTCTATTCCTTCTGCAACCGTTTCTAAACCTAACCTCTGTGCCATCGCGATAATGGCACTACACAAAGTAAAGTCTTCGTTATTAGTCGCTATACCATTCACAAAACTGCGGTCAATTTTTAAACCGTCTATATTAAATTGGCGCAACAAACCCAAAGACGCATACCCGGTACCAAAATCATCAAGCCATACTTTAACCCCTTCTTTGTGAAAGTTTTCGAATACCTTCTCTATTTTTTCAGGGCTGTGGATTAATGCTGTTTCGGTCAATTCTATTTTAATTGCACTTGGTGGAATTTGATGTTTATCAAGTAAATACATTACTCTAGAAAAAATATTGCCATTTAATATCTGAACAGGTGAAATATTTAACGACACTGTAATACCAGTCATACCAAAATTAAGCATCTGCTTTAAGTCAGAAAGGCTTTGCTCAAAAATCCAATCTCCAAGCTCTAATATCATGCCGGATTGCTCAACATGTGGTATGAACTCGTCAGGTCCTACAATACCAAAACGTGGCGACTGACACCTGATTAACGATTCAAAACCAACCAGCTGCCCTGTTCCTAAAGATAAGAGTGGTTGATATACCATTTTAAAATAATCATTTTTCATTGCATCAGACATAATACGCTCTAGCTCATGCCACCTTGCAAGATCAACTGGGTTTTCTGAATCTAAAGTTTTAAATGCATTCATTGTCTGCTCCAATTTAATTTATTCTTAGTACCTATCTAACTAATAGCAATTTACAGACCAAGACACCCGCAAAGAAATAAATATAAACCAAATAAATTCAATGACTTAATGGTTTATTTTTGAACGTTAATAATTATTTTCAGTATTTTCATTTTGCAATTCACTTTGCAAGTCATATTTTGATCAATTTAAGACTAGTCAATTACTTAAGTTAACACCAAATAAATATTATTTAAGCTGTGAAGTATTTTGAGGATTAAAAAAGAGGCATTAAAAGAAGAGTTAGCGAAAAAGCTGGCAATGTTGCATTACCAGCATTAAATCATATTAGTTTGAGCGAATATTACTATGTTTATCATTAGTTCTTACTGTTTCATTTTGTGCATAGCTAGTATTTTGAGAATCGAATGTATTATTGGCTATTTGCGTATTATCAGTATCATCTTGCAAAAAAGTAACAGGCTGCATATTAATCACAGGTTGCGCTACATTCGTATCTCGCAAAGCTGTAATGCCAATGATCAAAACGGCCACAAGTGCGATAGATAAAATCATAATTTCAGGCGTTAATACCCAATTGCTTTGCTTTGGTTGTGAACTTTTAGTATTTGTTTGCATCATGTCTACCTTTTAAATAAATGTGGGAATTCTCTAAATTTAATTCATCGATGAATTTTTCAGATGATTCCCTCTATCTTATAGTTAGTAAATGCGAAAGATGTGCCAATCACACAAAACTAAATAAAATTTAAAATAGAACTAAAAATCAGTGCCTTAAAAAAACAAAAATAATCTATAAATTAAATCACCGTTAAATAGCCGCATATTTTTATTTTGAATTGCAAAATGCAAATCAGTTTGAGAAGCACAATAAAACAATCTTTAAATATCAAACAAAAAAACTAAGCTACGCTTAAAATACTAGGCTAAATTTCACATTAACCAAACTTTTTGACTAATAAATATAAATACCTACTACATTAGTTAAATCATCCCTAGTTAATCATCTCCCAAATCTCAGCTAAACGCGTGTGTTTTAAATATAGTGCATCACGCGCGTGCTCAGGAGCATACTTTTCAAGCATGGTATAAAGTATTTCTCTAACAATTGGTTTAGCTAAATAATCATTCATCCCTGCTTTTATAAATCGCTCTCTATCTCCATGAATCGCATTCGCTGTTAGCGCAATAATGGGGGTATTAACATCTAATGCCCTAATAGCCTTCGTCGCTGAAATACCATCTAAAATGGGCATTTGTATATCCATAAAAATTAAATCGATTTTTGGGTTTTGTGCTTTACTAATCGCCTCTTGCCCATCACTTGCAATCTCAACATTACATCCCTTTTGTTCTAAAAACTGTTTTATTACTATTTGGTTATTAGTGTTGTCTTCAACAACCAATACTGTAATTCCCGTTAATTGCTCTAAGTCTTGGGAATGATTTAACGATGCCTCTTGATCGCGATTGGTAAATATTATGTCTAAATGAAATAACTGTTCCTCTAATAAGTGAATCCCTCGAAGTAAATGAGATACTTTAAAAGGACCATTGAGTCTCAATTCATTATCGTTAGTGCTCTCTGGTAATAAGCTTTTACCAAGTAAGTCTATAACAAGTAAACAAGGTCTATTTGGTAAGAGGAATGAATCTAATCCTTTACGTACTAAAGGAACCATTTTAGGGTCGGTCACAACAATGGCATCAGGCGTATCAGTTATTGGCGTATGAGGAAGCTCCTCATAACATTCAAAAGTTACAGAGTGGCGTAAAAGCATATGCTTAATAGCTTTTTGCAATACTTTATTACTTCCTAAAATCCATACTTTAGGTTTTTTACTGCGTGCAGCAAATCCCTCTCGCTGTATTGAATTAGTAGTATCTATTTTTAAAGGGTAGTTAATAATAAACTCACTTCCCTTTTTAAGCTCAGACTCAACTTTAATATCACCACCAACTACATCACAAATTTGTTTACAAATGGCAAGCCCTAAACCGCTACCACCATGTTCGCGGGTGATTGAGTTATCTGATTGAATAAATGGCTTAAACATACTTTCTAGTTTATTTTTTGCAATACCAATACCTGTATCTTTAAAGCAAAGCTCCAGGGTGAGATCATCATTTATAATTTTTATGCATTTAACAGTAATAGTGATTGTGCCTTGCTCTGTGAATTTAATTGCATTTGCTAATAAGTTTATTGCAATTTGTCTTATTCGAGCATGGTCTCCAACAACCTCTGCTGGTACATCTGGATATAAATCAAAAATAACTTCCAGACCTTTTTGCAGTGCACTTCCTGTAACTATATCTATAGCTTCTTCAATGCAGGTATCAATACTAAAAGGTCTATTATCGAGAGATATAGCTTGAGCTTCAAAACGAGAATATGTAAGTACATCATCTAAAACACTTAACAAAGCATCTGAACTCGTTTTTATCATTTGTGTATAACGCATTTGTTCAGAAGTTAAACCGGTATGATGTAAAATATCTGCAGAGCCAATAACTGCATTTAAAGGCGTGCGTATTTCATGACTTATATTCGCCATAAAACGACTTTTAGACTCGGCGAGCGTTATAGCCTGATGTTTAGCTTCTAGTAGTGCATGCTCTGCTTCAATTCGCTCTTGAATATCAACCAAAGTCGCAGCAATAGACGACAAACTCTTATCGTAAGAACTTACAATTGGGGTTAGCGTCATTTCGACCCAGTTACTTTCACCTTTAAAATTAATTAATCGTATATCAAAACGACAAATGTCGCGCTGTCCCTGCTCATAATTTAATAGGGCACCATTTACTTTTTCAATATCATCTTGAGCAATAAATTTTATAATGGGCAAGCCAATATTTTTGTGAGCTTCGCTGTTAAATAAACGCTGCCACGCTTTATTTATAAAGAGCAAGTTACCTTGCGTATCTAATCTCAATACAATGTCTGGAATATTATCAACGACCGAATGGTAGTTATATTCTATTTCAGCCATTGCTTGTTCAGCTTGCACCCGCTGTGTAATATTTGTTTGTATTGCAATAAAATGCTTAACTTCACCAAACTCATCTTTAACGGGGTTAGCATCAATAGCAACCCAGTATGGTTCACCACTTTTACCGTAGTTAATTGTTTCTACTTGAAAAGGTTGACCATTTCTCACGGCCTCAGACATTACTTTACATGTACTTTCACACGTTTTTTGACCTTGTAGAAGCTTACCAGGGATTTGCCCTATAACCTCTTTACATTCATAACCCGTAAGTGTTTCAAAACTATTATTAACCCACTCTATAAAACCAAACTTATCTGTAATAATAACCAAATTATTAGTATGACTCGCCACTAACGACAACCGCTTGGCATGTTCCTGTTGCTGTGTTGATCGTAATTGAAAGTCTTTGTGGCGCTGTACGTCGTGCAACGACCCTACAAAACGACCATCATTATCGTAAGCAAGTTTAAGTTCAAACCAGTTAGCTAAACCATCACTATTTTTTACTTGCAGTTCAATACTACAAGTTGCAGCACCTTCAATTAACCCACAGCCATACATAGTTAAATGCAATACATCTCTGCCTGCTATCAAATTAGTAAGCGGTTTTCCTATTAATGACTCACTTGAATAACCTAATCTAGTTTGCCAAGCTTCGTTTATATAAGTTAATAAAAAACTTTTATCGCACTCAAAAATACATTCATCAAGCAATGATAAAATTTTTGCTTGATGACGATTTTTATTTGATAGTTGCTCAACTAACGTATATTGAACTTGTAATTCGTCATTCATTAACATTTCCATCTTTAATTATTCCGACTAATGCCTTTATGAACACTGCTATTTTCAAAGGCCTCTTTACAAAAATAATTACTTATAAATAATTGCCTTTGATATTTTAAGTTTAGTTTTCAAGCAAAATAATCCCCCAATAACAGGCGTAAAAAAGTACCAAATGTGGTCGGTACAATTTTTTATGGGTAATTAGTTTTTTATTACCCGCTATGGGTGAAAATGTAAGGGTATAAACAATACAAGGACTTTATCGATTTTTGACCTTCTCGTTAGTTTGTAGATATTGCGTCAACGCTAAATAATTACGAATGTAATCAAATTCTTAAAAATCAATACCCCAATACCTAAAATGTCACCTGGGTATGCTTTTATTAAAATTAATTACGCAGCTTGCCAAGGTTTAATAAATTTTTCGAGAACGGCTTTAGTAACAGGTTTTTGCAAATAATGAGTAATACCTTTGTCAAATAGCTCAGCAATTTGTTCATCACATGTAAGCCCCGTTAAAATAACTTTAGGTGTGGTGTTGTTTGGCGAGTTTTGCTTAGTAAGTTGCTGAGCAACATCACTGCCGTACATACCAGGCATACGTTCATCCAATAACAATAAATCAAATGATTCATTCTGAGCGAGAATTAAAGCGCTTTCGCCATTTTCAGCGCATGTTACTGAACAGCCAAGCATTTCTAGCATAACCTTAGTCGCTATTTGGCTAGGTAAACTATCATCAGCAACTAAAATTGATAAACGGGTTTGAAAGCGCACCGTACTTAAAACCGTCATTAAATCGGTGTCAAAAAACGGCCACGCTATAACCTTCTTCGATAACCTATCTTCTTTGTTAAAATTACTTAATTGCTCAATAGAACAAAGCTTAAGATGTGTTTCTAAGCTAGAACCATGAAACTTTTCTAGTAATGCATCCTCATTTAAGTAACGTAAGTCCTCAAGTTGTACGCTTCCTCGCGCAACACTATCAAACAATTTAAATTGCAAACCATAACGTCCATTTATTTCTGACGATATTCTTAAACAACTTTTAAATAAAGCTTCACTACCAGTTAAAACATCAATATTTTGATCATCACTAAGCAATAATTTAATAGGCTCTTTTGTTGAGATATGACCATTAATGTCCAACGTATTTATCTGATCTTTGTCGTCCACTTTATAATGAATGCTAATACCTTTTAAGGTTGCTTCAACTATTAGCACAAAGCAGTGTTGTGTAGATTTTAGAGCTGGGATAATAAACGTTTCAATTTCAGTAATTAACTGTTCTGGTTTTATTTGAATGCACACATAACTACATTGCAGTTTATTAATTAATGTAATAGCCAAATGGCTGTTATGTTTTTTGCAATACTTACCGACTATCCCTTGGATAGATTCTAAAACATGGCTATGAGTATTCATTTGGTATCCTAAAAACCAATGTATAGCCAAATATTTACAAGTTATATGCCATAAATTTAAAAACGTTTTATTTCATTACATTCAATATGTTATAAATTAACTTTTAAAAATCGATTATTTAATTCGCATTTTGCAAATCACAATGCAAAGCGGATTAGTGTTACTCTTCGTACAAATGCTTTATTAGAACAGTGCAATCGATTTTTTACACTTTAAAATATTTTTTAATCATTTAAACTGATATTAATCAAATAAAGGAGAGCATTATGTTAACAGTAATTTTTGGTCGTGAAGGCTGCCCATTTTGTGTACGTGCTAAAGACGTAGCAGAACAATTATCAAATGAACGTGATGACTTTAAATTTCGTTACGTAGATATAATTAAAGAAGGCATCAGTAAAGTTGACCTTGAAAAGTCAGCTGGTAAACCTTGCCCTACAGTTCCGCAAATTTTTATTGACCAAGATCATATTGGTGGATTTACAGAATTTGAAGCTTACGCAAAAGAAAACCTAGGGCTCTATAAATAAGCCTTAATAAGCTCTGTATCAAAAATGTTAACCAGTTTAATTACCCTAGAATTGAACTGGTTAAATTTCGACCAACATCAACCACATAGAAATTAGTTGTAATTTATACAAGCATTTGCCTCGCGAATCCTATATAATGCGCGCCTCTTTAAATTCGTTGAGGCGTATTAATGTCAGAACCAGTCACGTTTGAATCTCTAAATCTTTCTCCTGCAATTTTGAAGGCAGTTGAAGAGTTGGGTTACAAGACACCATCTGAAATCCAAGCTCAATGTATACCGTTATTGCTAGAAAGAAAGGACGTACTGGGACTAGCTCAAACGGGTACAGGTAAAACCGCAGCATTTGCACTGCCATTGTTAAATAATATTGACCCGTCTGTAAAACAGCCGCAGATCCTTGTACTTGCACCTACACGCGAGCTTGCGATCCAAGTTGCTGAGGCATTCGAACAATTTTCTAAACACATTCGTGGTGTTGAAGTATTGGCACTATATGGTGGCCAGAGCTACAGCATCCAGTTAAGCGCACTTCGTCGTGGCGCACAGGTTATTGTTGCAACTCCAGGTCGATTAATCGATCACATTAACCGTGGCACTATCAAGTTTGATGCTTTACAAGCACTTGTACTTGATGAAGCCGATGAAATGTTACGTATGGGCTTTATCGATGATGTAGAAAGCATCATGGAAAAAACACCGCGCGAAAAGCAAACATGTCTTTTCTCTGCGACTATGCCTAAGCAAATTCAAAACATCAGTAGCCGTTATATGAACAATCCTGAACAGGTTCATATTTCAGCACGTAACTCTACAGTATCATCTGTTGAGCAAGTGTTTTGGAATGCAAGCGTACACAAGAATAAAGCGATTGTTCGCTTCTTAGAAGCTGAACAGTATGAAGGTGCTATTGTTTTCGTACGTACACGTAACGATACAGTACAACTTGCTGAGTTATTAGAGCGCGAAGGTTTCTCTGCTGCTCCACTTAACGGTGACATGAACCAGCAAGCACGTGAACGCACTGTAGAACGCTTAAAAAGCGGCATGCTAAATGTTGTTATTGCAACAGACGTTGCTGCTCGTGGTCTAGATGTTGACCGCTTAAGCTTAGTTATCAACTACGATATCCCACAAGATTCTGAAGCCTACGTTCACCGTATCGGCCGTACAGGTCGTGCTGGTCGTACTGGTAAAGCAATTTTATTCGTAAAACATAACGAACGTTATTTACTTAAAAATATCATTCGTCATACGAAGTCTGAAATTGCACAAGTTGAATTACCAACTGCAAAAATCGTTGAAGAAAAACGTATTGAAGCGTTACAAGCAAAATTAACTATTGCGCTTGAAAACAAAGACATCACGTTCTTCAATGACGTAGCTACTAACATGGCTGAAAAACTTGACCTTCCACTTGAAAGCTTAGCTGGTGCGTTACTGTGTTTAGCACAGCAACAGTCTCCTATTAAAGTTGAAGAAGTTAAGATTCAACCTCGTGAGCGTAACGAACGTAACGATCGCAATCCACGTAGTAACGACCGCAATGATCGCGGTGGTGACCGTGGTCGTCGTAACGAACGTGGCGGCGAACGTGGTGGTGAACGCGCTGAGCGTAAACCTCGCGAACGTAACAGTCGTGATGCAGGTCCTATGGATACTTACCGTATCGAAGTAGGTCGTGAACACGGTGTTCAAGTTAAGAACATTGTTGGCGCTATTGCTAACGAAGCTGACATCTCAAGCAAGTTTATTGGTGATATTCGTTTACACGACAATCACAGTACGGTTCAGTTACCGCAAAACATGCCTAAAGATGTACTTGATCATTTCCAAAAAGTGTTTATTTGTAAACGCCCTATGGGTTTAACAATTACACAAGATCAAGGTCCTGCAGAACCACGTGCAGAACGCTCTGAACGCCCACCGGCTGACAAAAAGCGTAGCTTTAGTAAAGACAAAGATGACAGCCAACGCGGTGATAAGCGTACTGGTCCTCGCAAAGAACGTCGCCCAGTAAGCTTTACAACGCCGAAATAAGCAACGCTTCTTTAATAAAAACCTTGCCACGTAAGTGAGCAAGGTTTTTTTGTGCCTGAATTTTAGCTAGCAATTTATAGAGTATTCTAAAGAGCACTATAATTCTTACTCATAAAACGCCCTACTCGATATATACCAATCTGCTTATATGGGGTCTATTTAACAACAAGAAGACGGCACTGTAATTAGGAAAAATTTATATCTAGTTGTTCTAAAAAATTAACGGCATTATGGAATGGATTAACTCACTAAATTGTTCAAATACTTATGTAGATTAGTATTTTTCTATAACCGTGTAAAATATCTAATTACATTCGTATAAATAAACTAGCCTACTCGACAGAGCTTATGCCCAAAAGCAAAAAAACACGATTGCGCTAAGCAAGTCGTGTTTTTATATTCTGCTAAAAGAGCTGTTAAGCGAGTGCTTTAACTTCTTCCCATAGACGCACAACTAATGCTTTGTCTTCTTCGTTAAGCTCACCATTACGATATGCTTTAACTAAGCTTTGCTCTACGGTATCGTTTAGCTCATCTATACTGATTGTCAGCTTTTCTACTTCGGCATAACCTACTGCAAGATCGAAATGACCTCGTAAATAGCCACCTGCAAATAACTCATCGTCAGTTGCTTTTATTACTAAATCATCGAAGTACTGCTGGGCTGCATCGATATAGTTCACTAAACTCATTTATTAATCTCCTGGTTTTGCAGAGCACCTGTATTTTCAAGGTTTTGATGCCCTACTGCATACATAATATGGTCGTTATATCCGGTGGTTACTTTAATATAACCCGTTAATTCATCATCTAATTCGCTGTCGCCAGTATCACAAATAAGGGGGCGACCATTAAGCGCTTGTAGCTTTGTTTTTGTTGCTACTACAATAATATTTTCTTTGCCAATTGCACGTATAAGCGCGGGGCTTAATTGCTGATTACCACGACCAAATATATGTCCTTGCCCGCCAATTAGGGTAATTACCAATTTAGTATTTTGCTCATGAGTAAGCTCAAGTAATTGCTTAGCCATTAAATCTTGGGCAACTATGGTTTGATCTTTTATTAAATCAACGCCAAGCAATGTATTCTCAAGTCCCATTTCTTCCATTATGGCTTCAACGGTTGAGCCGCTACCCATAATATAAAATGTGTCTTCATCCATTTGCGATACAACATGCGCAGCAATATCAGCTAGTACTAATTCGTCGGTTTCTTTACCGCCATTTTTAACAGCTTGCATATAACGTACTTCGCTGGGTGTTTGCATTTCGCCATAACGTTTTGCTTTTACCGTACCTTGCCTAAAGGCATCTTCATCTATATCCATTACATCTGCATCAGCTAAGGTAACTAACTCACCTTTAACCAGCATTTCAACTACGCGCCCTGCTGCTTTTGGTGTAATGGCGTATACACCAGAATGAATTTTACAGCCTGCAGGAATACCAAGTACCGGAACGGTATCCTCTATTGCATGGCAAATATTACGCGCTGTACCATCGCCACCGGCAAATAAAACCAAATCAACGCCAGAGTCTTTAAGTATTTTTACCGCATTCTCAGTATCATCTGGGGTTGTTATAGCAGCAGTGTTGTATATAACCTCAACATTAAAGCTCAAAGCCTTTGCTGTTTTCTCACCCATGTCGCCGTTAACAGTGTAAATAATTAAGCGTTCTTTATAAGGTAATAGCACTTCAAGCGCTGCTTTTGTACGGCTATTTGCCTTTGGCTCTGCGCCTAATTCTATTGCTTTGGCAGCAGTTTGCGCGCCATCACTGCCTTTTAAAGCAACTGTTCCACCTAAACCCGCTACAGGGTTTACAATTAAACCTAATTTAAACGCCATCACAAAGCTCCTTCGGGTGTTGCCAATTAAACTGTTGCGCGGTTATTGGCCACGGTGTGTTATAAAAATGGGATAGTGCTTTTAAAAGTAATTCTGTACGAGAGTTAAAGCCATTTTCGATAAGCGATAATACACGCGCATGCACTCGTTGTTGAAAATCAAACCGACATGTTTGCTCGCCGTTTAAGTTATCCACCGACACATTAAAATTAAACCCTGCAGCGGTACTTAATAACCACTCTATAGCTTGAGGCTTTACTTCAACGTTTTCAAATTCGGCTTGCTTTTTTTCATCACGACCATCGGGGCAGTACCAATAACCGTAGTCTTCTTGTAAACGACGTGCATCGCCTGCTACTAGCCAATGCGCAGTTTCATGCAATGCACTCGCGTAAAAACCATGAGCGAATACAACCTGATGAAAAGGGGCTGTATTATTAGCTGGAATATAAATAGGCTCATAATCGCCTTTTATCAATCGGGTATTATAACTTTGATAAAAAGTGCGTTCAAAAATTGAAATTAGATCAGCTATTTGATGCATAAAATTAGGCTAATTAGTCTCGGTTACAGCGCTATTTTGCGCATTAAAAACGAGACGAATTGTACGGGCTTTTACAGCTAAAGTAAAAATAAGGCGAGATAGTAAAAAATAAACGGTTAACCATTCACTTTATTGATGTTTTTAATAATACCTAAACTGTAAAGAGTATTACCAAGCTCTTTATGCTGTGTTTTTTCACTTGAGGTTTTATTGGCTAAGCTAGCTAATATATCGTAACGTTTACGAATAGTTCGTATATATCGCGCATGCCTACGGCATTCAAAGCAATGAGTACAATGCGAATCAACCCAAAAGCCCAGTACTTCAAACCAGTATTGTTGCTCTTGAGCAAAGAAAATAAATGCCTTAGAGCAAGTCTCGCACTGCTCCTCAATATCTACATAGAGTGTTCGAGGATAAATGGCATAATTTTGCTTTTTTATATCAGCCAATATTACCGTATTAGAAAAATACTTGAGGTTTGCGTAACGCCAATGCGCACTCTCAATTGCTTCAATAGTCGAAGGTGTATTAGTAATTATTGGTTTATCGCCATACCTTGGATGGTTAAGGTACATCAGCTCGCCTACTTTAAAGTTATGGTTTTAATACTAAAAAGTAAATCATATAAAAGCAATAATTATGCAGGCGTGCCTGCTTCATCACATTCTACAATATCGGTTTCGGCTAATGCTTGTTTAACCCAGTTTTGTAGCACTGGGCAGCTCATAACCTGCTCACAGTAACGATTAGCTTGTTCAGATAAACTAATTTGGTAAGTTTTTAGTCGCAAAATAATTGGTGCATACATAGCATCAACAATACTAAATTCACCAAATAACCATCTATCAGGATAAGTAATTTGTTGTTGGTTAAATATTTCGTCAATACGGGCAATGTCTTTTTTAGCAGCATCAGAAAGTGTAATTACACGTGTGGCGCGAATATTCATTGGCATTTCGTTACGTAGTGCCAAAAACCCTGAATGCATCTCAGCACTTAGACTACGTGCTTTAGCTCGATGAGTTATATTTGTTGGCCACCCTGCCCCCAACAAATAAGCATCGTTTATGTATTCACAAATAGCTAATGAATCCCAAACAACTAAATCACCATCAATAAGCACTGGTACTTTTTGCACTGAAAGCCGCTTTTGTAATTCATTATAAAAATCAGGTGTATCCAGTACTAATTGCACCTCACTAAATACAACACTGAATTTACTCATTAAATACCATGCTCTAAGTGACCATGTCGAGTAATTTTTATTACCAATAAATAATTGCATTGTGACTTCCTAAATGATTAAGTTAAGTCAATATACGTTACGACTTAGGTGAATACTCGCCAAAATTTGTCATACCACATATCAATTAAATTGATGTATTAAAATATTAGGAATTAAGATGGATATCGATTCACTTCGCACATTTTTAGCATTTGTAGATACAGGTAGCTTTACTCGTGCCGCACAACAAGTGTGCCGTACGCAATCAGCGGTCAGTATGCAAATGAAAAAGCTAGAGCGTGATATTGGTAATTCATTATTTAGTAAACAAGGTCGACAACTTGTACTTTCTAACGCAGGTATTCAACTAGCAAGTTACGCTAAACAATTAATCGCACTACACGATGAAGCATATAAACAATTAAAAACAAGCACAGTACAAGTTCGTATCCGTTTAGGTTGCCCTGATGACTACGCCAGTTCAATATTGCCAAAAGTTGTTAGTTTGCTCCATCAGCATATTAACCAACTAGATTTACAAATCAGTTGTGCTTCAACCACAGAGTTAAAAAATCAGCTCGATCAAGGCTTGTTAGATATAATAATTGCCACCCGCTCACCAAGCTCTGAGGAAGGGTACTTTTTGTATTCAAGTTCGGGTGTGTGGGTTAAGAGCGAGCAATTTATTTATGACTCAAATATGACCTTGCCCCTCGCCATTTTTATGCGCGATTGTAAGTTTCATCAGGCAGCAATTGAGGGGCTACTAAAAACGGAGCGACAATTCAAAATAATAGGTTGCTGCGCAAGCTTAAGTTCACTTGAATCTTTAGTGAAAAGTCACTTAGCCATAGGCGCCATTGCTCAGGTAAGTAAAGCCGATTCGTTATGTATTATTAATGACATTACCCTTCCCGCTTTACCGGTTATTGATATTGTTTTGTTACATGCCAACCATGCACACAATCCTATAAACCAAAATACAGTAAAAAAAATAGCTGAACAGTTTACTTTTTAAGTAAAACTTAAAGCTTACCCTGTTTAATTAAAGCATTTTTTAACAATTGAGTGTTACGCGTATTTGCTTTAAAAAACGCATCAAATATATCGCCAAACAGGGGGATTGATCCTACAAAAAAATCTATCAGCATATTAATTATAATTTTTAGTTTTATGCGTTTACTCATCCCCATACGCTGCGCTTCTAGCAATACATAGCTTGATAATATAAGCCCAGCGGCATCGCCAATCACAGGAACAAGTCCAATAACAGCATCAATCCCTATATTAAATTTAGTAAAAGGAATGCCAATGCTGCTGTCGGTAATTTTACTAAAACGCTCAAGTCGCGTTATTGCTGCGTGTATTTTTTGCTGGGAGCGTTTTACATTTTTTGCTTGTGTCGTATTCGTCATAGTTAATAACCTCCATAAAAGATTATATAAACTAAACTTGAACTAGCCCTGAAGTGTTAATGCTAGCGTGATCAATTAGCAAAATGGGATATAATATTCTTGTTGTAATTCACTCATACTATTAACTTGAATAGCCTTATATTATTTCATCTTTAGGTATTACTTTATTAATAAAGATTTCTGAGACGCCCTGTTTTATTAACGTGTATTTTTCTACTTTTCCTAAAGGTGGTTCAAAACGTATTAAATTCAACTTATACCAGCCAGTACTAATTCTGCTTATCATCTTTTCACAAAAGTCAGACCACTCTTCGTTATATTCGTTTCTTTTAATATCTTTTGTTAAATAACACATTGCATCGGCTAACCAAAAAAGTGATAACGCAACACCAAAGTCACAGTTCTCGTTATCTGCAACTGCATTTATTACCTCTAAGCCGTTGTCCCAATTATAAGCTTGAGCATATTCCAGTAAAAAAAATGGATTTTTTGAATTGCTCACTATATTTACGCTTATTTTTAGATCAACTTCATACTGAGCATTATTTATTAACTGTCTTTCAAATTGAGAAATCATATTTATTGCCTAATAAAAACAGAATAGTTAAATGTTTACCAAGATATTGTTGTCTGATTTTAAATATAACGTCTCTTATATTTTCGCTTTAACTCTATAATTTAATGGTACTTTGATATAAAAAAAAGCGCCTTTCGGCGCTTATTTTATACCATATTAACGTTTTAAACTGAGCCGTTAATTGGCCCGTGTTCGTGATTTACATGTGGATTTTGTCCGCGTTGACGCAGTAAATGATCCATCAGTGTAATGGCCATCATTGCCTCAGCAATAGGCACGGCACGAATACCAACACACGGATCGTGACGTCCTTTGGTGATCATCTCTACTGCTTCGTTTTCAGTATTAATACTTTTACCTGGAATAGTAATACTCGACGTTGGCTTAAGCGCTATTGAAGCAATAATATCTTGCCCAGTAGAAATACCGGCAAGTACGCCACCAGCATGGTTTGATGTAAAGCCTTCAGGGGTTAATTCGTCGCGATGTTCTGACCCTTTTTGCTCAATAACATCAAAGCCGTCACCAATTTCAACGCCTTTAACTGCGTTAATACTCATTAATGAATGTGCAAGCTCAGCATCGAGCCTATCAAATACTGGCTCCCCTAATCCTACTGGTACATTGCTTGCCACTACTTTTACTTTAGCGCCTACTGAGTCACCTTGTTTTTTAAGGTCACGCATGTATTCGTCAAGTGCTTCTAGCTTGCTTGCATCAGGGAAAAAGAATAAGTTATTTTCAACTTCGTTCCAGTCAAATGTCTCAGCCTTAATAGGACCAAGTTGGCTTAAACATGCTTTAACTTCAATACCATGAAATTGCTTTAAGTATTTTTTAGCGATAGAGCCTGCCGCTACACGAATAGCTGTTTCGCGTGCAGACGAACGACCGCCACCACGATAATCACGCAGACCGTATTTATGCCAATACGTGTAATCGCCATGACCAGGGCGAAATACATCTTTAATTTTTCCGTAGTCTTTTGAGCGTTGATCGGTATTTTCGATAAGTAAACCGATGCTTGTGCCTGTGGTTTTACCTTCAAAAACGCCTGAAAGAATTTTTATTTGATCGTCTTCACGGCGCTGCGTTGTGTAACGGCTTTGGCCTGGTTTACGACGGTCTAAATCTATTTGTAAGTCGGCCTCTGTGATCTCAAGACCTGCGGGAGTACCATCAACAACGCCGCCTAATGCAACGCCGTGGCTCTCACCAAAGGTGGACACTTTAAATAACTGTCCAATGCTATTACCTGCCATTAACTTTCCTCATTCCTAATGACTACCAATAGCCAAGCACATGGCTTGGCTATTCATTATTTTTACTTATTTTGTAAAATACTCATCTAACTGCTTTTTGCTAATTACAAATACACCTAAGCCGCCTTGTTCAAACTCAACCCATTCAAACGGCGCACCCGGATACAGTGCATCCATATGTACCATAGAGTTCCCTACTTCTACAAATAACAAACCGTTATCAGTTAGATGCTCACTTGCTTCGCTTAATATTGTACGTGTTACATCTAATCCATCGTGACCTGATGCAAGCCCAAGCTCTGGTTCATGATGAAATTCGCGAGGTAAGTCGGCCATATCTTCTGCATCAACATACGGTGGGTTTGCTACTATTAAGTCGTATTTCTGACCTGGTACACCACTAAATACATCAGACTGAATTGGTAGCACGCGGTCACTTAACATGTAATCGCTAATATTTATGTCAGCTACTTCAAGTGCTTCATACGATATATCTACCGCATCAACTTGTGCCTGCTCAAATGCTTGTGCAAGCGCTATTGCAATACAACCAGAGCCAGTACATAAATCTAAAATACGGTTAACCGACTCAGGCGCATCTAACCACGGAGTAAAACGGTTGCTTATGAGTTCAGCAAACGGAGAACGTGGAATAAGTACGCGCTCATCAACATAAAACGGCATACCAGCAAACCACGCTATGTTTGTTAAGTAAGGTACTGGCGTGCAATCGTTAATGCGTTCTGCAATAAGACCTGATAACAGGTTTTTTTCTGTGCTTGTTAAACGCGCATGCATTAATTCTTTTGGTGCATCAACAGGTAAACTAAGCGCAGGAAGTAGCAAACTTACAGCTTCATCCCAAGCGTTATCTGTACCGTGTCCAAAAAATATACCACTACTTGCAAATTGGCTTGTAGTCCAACGTAACCAGTCATGTAAAGTTGACAGTTCTGCAACGGCTTCTTCTAATGTTGCTTCTTCTATTTGTAAATCGTTCATATATTTTTACCTGTAGTAGCTTACTGACTGTTTTGAGTCTTTGAGACGATTGCATTGCCTATCTGCGCTGGGCAAATTACAATTGCCCCTCATTTAAGTATTGTACCGCCTTTTGCGCTGCGTTTTTACGTTTTTTTGTTTAGGTAAAAGTTATGAAAAAAGACATTCCACTACATTCGTCCCTAAGCAATGACGATATAAGCTTATTTCGTCAAACGATCACAGGCGCTAAAGTATTCAAACAAGATACTCATCGTTTTGATACAAAACCTAAGGTGTCACAAGCTAAGCAATTTGCCCAGCAAAAAAAGCAGGCACAGTCTGAATTTTTTTTCTCAGACGTTTATATTCCCGATATAGATACCCACGGAACAGTAAAATATGTAAAACCTGGGCAAGACAGCTTTTTAGCTAAACAGCTTCGCCGTGGCGACTTTGCACCCGACTTAACGCTTGATTTGCATGGCTTAAATAAAGAATTAGCTAAAGATGAACTTGCTGGCCTAATTCACGAATGTAAAAAACAGCATTATTATTGCGCGTGCGTTATACATGGTATTGGTGGTGGCGTACTAAAACACAAAGTCCCCCAGTATTTAGTGCAGCACCCAGACGTTATAGCTATGCATCAGGCCCCACTTGAATATGGTGGAAGAGGCGCAGTGCTCATACTAATCAATTTGCCGCAAAGCGATGAGTTTAGACGCTAAATTAATCTATTACTAGGATGTAACTACGTGCACATTTTTTCGATTATTTTTCCGCTCATATTCATTGTTGCGCTAGGGTATGCTTGCTGCCGATTAAACTTTTTTGAAAAGCAACATATTGCAGGGCTTAGTAAATTTACTTTTTATATTAGTTTACCGGCTTTTTTATTGTTAAATATGTCGCAAATTAATTTACAGGAGAGCATTAGCCTTTTTGCATTTTTAAGCTTTTACATACCCGTACTGACTGTGTTTGGCTTAGGTATTTTAATCGACCGCTTTTATTTAAATAAAAAGCACTTAAAAAATTATCAACAACACGGTGTGTTTGGTCTTGCTTCTAGCTATTCCAACATGGTGCTTGTAGGCATTCCTATTGTTATTGCGTCATTGGGGAAAGAGATGATTGCAATTGCGTTTATGATCATCACTTTTCATAGTACATTATTGTTTGCGCTTACTTTTTTAATAGGAGCTAAAGGCAGTAGCGATAAGTTTTCATGGTCACACTTTGGTAAGAGTATGGTATTAAACCCTATTGTACTAAGTATTGGTTGTGGGCTTATATTAAACATATTGGGAGTAACACTGTTTACCGACTTAGCAAATAGTTTGGAGCTATTAGCTAAACCAGCAATTGCATGTGCATTATTTGTGCTTGGTGCAAATTTAGCTTTTTATAAAATAGCCGCAAATTGGCAACCAGCCCTAATTGCATCCGTTTTAAAAATAACTCTATTACCGGCATTAGTGCTATTGATAGGTACTTATGTATTTAAACTAGACACGCAAATACTTAATGTATTAGTACTTTTAAGCGCATCCCCTGTTGGTGTAAATGCCTACCTCATTGCGAGTCAAATAAAGCAACACGAAGCCACACTTGCTGGCGCTGTGGTGTTGTCTACTATTTTAAGTGTTATTAGTTTTACATTTTGGCTGGCTATATTATTGTAGCCAAAATTAAGACTCTGCGCTTTTCCTCTTTTTAAATTAATTTGGGTAACTTGACCATAATTACATATCTCTAACTTTAACCAGTATAGCAATGTAACAACGCTTTCCATTACCCAAGCCTCACCACAAAGTACCCACAACATAAACAAAAGCAACTACATTTAATATAGTTGTTGCTATGCACTTATCAACTTCTAAAGACTATAAATACCAACACTTATACAAAACTTCGATTGGAGTCGCAAAGAATGCATTACGAAATTTTTGGCGTCATTTATACAAATAAAATAAATCATATGAATGAGTTATATATCTTCTATGAGGAATACAAAGTTGAAGTACTTGCTAGACTACCCTTTTTCTTATCTGAATTAGTCGAGCCATTCACGGCAAATGAGTTCTACTACTTTATAGAAAAACATGGTGGAAAAAAAATTTACTTAGGAAAGCATAAATCAAAATTAGAAATGAGATTGGGGATAGATTTAACAGAATCTCATTATTGTAAACTTTGCTCTCTTGCTGACTCATCTGGGTATATTGAGATCCCTAATAGGTGGGGCATATTTAGCTTACTTAGAAAAATAGCGTATGAAAATTCGATAAAGAACGGCATGGCTAATGAAGAATTAATCAGAGTTTTCGGTATTAGTCAGCGTACTATATTAACAGTTAGAAAAAAATTACAATTTTAAAATAATCATAAGATCAGTTCTTATTAACTTATTTTCTTTTAATACCTATAACTGACGTAACAACGTCACAACGGAATATAAAGATGATTAAATTTGAAATGCTGATACATGAACTTCACTCAAGTATTAAGCAAGCAGCTAACGAGGTTGAGGCCCAAGGTATAAAACACATCAATAAATTCTTTGAGATTGTAGAGATACCTAAAACGAATGTAACAGATCTTGATGACGAATCGATTCAAAAAATTAAAGTTTTTATTGATAGTAATGATACAGAATCAGCACTCAACATTCTCAATAACCACAATGAGAAACTAGCATCAAATAATCAGGTTCGTCGCGTACTTAAGCCCAAAACAATGCAAATGGCCTTTCCTGATAAAGACCACAATGGACCTAAGATCAGCTATGTCGATGTACCAATTATCACTCTAACACCAATCAGCTCAACAAAAATACAAGAAGTTATCATTAAAGCAAAGCTAGAAGTTACAGCTAACGAACAAAATGAATTATTAGTCGCATTTCCAAAGCAAACTCAAGGAGGCATTTTTTCTACATCGCACGAAAAAAGCACTTCTAATGTGGAAATCGAAATAAAACTTCAAGGAGGTGAAACTCCTGAAGGCCTTCAAAAACTTGTTGAAGGTTACGAGCGTTCACTTAGAGCGCAAATCCCTGGATAAAAAGCTAACATTAGAAAAAGGATACTATAATGGAAAATTCACTAGTAAGTATGGCTCAACAATTTTCAGGTTTACCAATGAAATCTTTAATTGGTGCTCCTTTAAATGCAGCAGCTGATGCTAATGCGAACATGGCAATGACCCAAACGCAGTTTCTATTAGAAACTTGTTTTCAGCCAGTTAATAAAGACGACAAAGAAGGAGGTATACGTAGACCAATTATGGTTAAACTTGAAATAACTCGCCCCGTTATTGATCAAAATACAGGTGAGTCATCAGATCCTGCAGTCTCTACTTTAAATTTACCTATTTTAACTATTCTACCATTAAACTCACTTGCCATTAAAAATGTCGATGTTAGTTTTGAAATGGAAGTAAAGAGCTCTTATTCGCACGACACTGAAAAATCAGATAGTCAGAGTGGAGAAACTAGTGGCAGCTTTGAAGCTGGTTTTAGCTATATGGGGTTTTCTGCCAAAGTAGAGGGATCAGTTAAATCAACTAGCCAGTCATCATCCTCAGATAAAGAGCACTACGAAAAGTCAAATTCCGCTAAATACACCATAGCAGTTAATGCTGGGCAGTTGCCACTTCCTGAAGGGGTAACAACAATAATCCAAGCATATACGGCAGCTATTCAACCTATAATGATTAAACCCCCTCAAGATTAGAAATCAAAATCTTAACTAACAGCATATACGCGTCTTTTATAAAGGCGCTATTTAAAAAATAGGAATTACTATGAATTTAACAAATACAATTAACTGTCCTCACTGTCAGCATTCTAAAATTATTATTAGTATTGAAGCCTTATGTGCTGGAGATAAGTTTTGCTGCCAATTATGTAATACTGTAATTAGCTTAGCGGCAGAAGATAGAATGCAAGTAAAGTCTGCCAGTGAAAAGTTACAGTCTAGCTCCGCCATAGGAAACTGTAATAGCGATTATGCTAAGTTTAGTTAATAGTATCTGTATTATTATATGGGTTCTTTTAACCAATCTCATTTATATACAATCCAATCTTAAAGTTGATCTCAATAGTGAAATCGACTTTTAATATTTCTATTCAACATCTCTGTAATGCACTACATTACTTATTGTAAAAAGAATCATATGACCATTCTTATACTTAATATTATTTTTGTTGCTATTATCAATAAGTAATTTAGTGCAACAAAAAAAGGTGAAAATATGAAAACGACGAATATAAAATTAATTAAAGTCATTGTATGCTCATTAAGCTTATTATCACTTAGTAGCTACGCGGAATGTATAGTCAGTGAACATGCCACTTTCCCTCAAGAGCAAGGTAGTATCACTTTGTGGCAACAGTTAATCCGAAATTCAGATGATAACTCACTTGCTATTTTTTGGGATCAGGGCAATTGCTCTATATCAAAAGGTCCTCACGATGGTGGGAAAGCCCCAGATAAGGGGAATGGTTCTACATTGCATATAACTATTGAAGATGGCTTTAGAACATGCCACGTTTTTAACCAAAAAAACAGTGAATTAAGAACACTGACAACTTGTAATCCATAGCTGAGACTAAGGGTATTTATCCTAAAAGCTTAACAGTCATATGCAGTGCCTCTTACTTACTCAGCAAAAGAGGAGACATTTACAAACCACCAGCTACATCAATAAAACTACCCGTTGTAAAAGCAGCATCACTGGAAGCTAAAAAGTAAATTGCAGCAGCAACTTCTTCAGGCTTATCCCCTCTGCCAAGTGGTAGTTTGTTTTTAAGCCGATCTACACGATTTTTATCGCCACCATCGCTATGCATATCAGTGTAAATAAGCCCTGGTCTGACTGAATTAACACGAATACCTTTACTTGCAACTTCTTTTGCTAAACCAACAGTCAACGTATCTATAGCCCCCTTTGAAGCAGCATAGTCTATGTATTCATTAGGAGATCCCGTTTTAGCAGCCGCAGAGGATACATTAACAATACTGCCGCCATTTCCCATGCGCTTTACCGCCTCACGGCTACACAAAAAAGCACTGGTAATGTTTGTTGTCAAAACTTCGTTTATTCGCTCAGCATTCATATCTAACAAAGGCATTTGTGGTTTTAAAATACCGGCGTTATTTACTAATACATCAAGTTGACCAAACTCTTTATCTATCTGAGAAAATAAAGCTAAAACATCCGCCTCTTTCGATACATCTGCTTTTATAACTTGAGCTCTAACACCAAGGCTTTTTACTTTACTTGCAACTAACTGCGCACTTGCTAAATCAGACTTATAGTTAATGCAAACGTCATAACCCTGCTTTGCAAAATAGAGTGCCGTAGCCGCACCAATTCCTCGGCTAGAACCAGTAATAAGTACAACAGGAGAACGAGTCATTAAAGCTCTATAGTGCTTTTAAAGCGGCGACAACTGAAATTTCAACAAGTAAAGCATCTCGAGCCATTTTTGCTTCTACGCAAGCACGAGCAGGAGCATACCCTTCGGGTACCCACGCATGCCATACTGCGTTCATATCAGCAAAATAATCCATACTTTTAACGTAAATAGTAGCACTTAGCATATGCTCTTTTGAACTGCCGGCTTCATTAAGTAGTACTTCTACCTTGTCGAGCATAGTTTGGGTTTGATCTTTAATGTTTTGCTCAGCATCAGCACATACTTGTCCGCATAGATAAACTGTACCATTGTGTTTTACAATGCGACTCATGCGCGCACCGGTTTGAAGCCGTTCGATTGTCATGCTCTTTACTCTATATTATTTAGGGTTATACATTTTCAGGAGCGTTTATGCTCATATATTGACTACGCTGAGTTTTCTCATCGTAATTAATTACTGCGATTGCACCAGTGTTAAAAATAGGCATATTTCCCGGACTTAACTGATCAACCAAATAGCTAACAATAGGCATATGCGCTACTACAAGCCAAGAATCACATTCTGGGTGTAAAGCTATTAAAGTTTCTAGATAGTCGGCAGCAATGTGTGGTTTGCCTTCGGGTACTATATCGTTGGTGGTTTCACTAAATTTGAAGATATTATTTTTTGCTACACCCTGTGCAGTTTGTTGTGCACGAATGTAAGGACTAACTAACAAAGCATCGGGTGAATGATTTTTGCTAAGCCATATGCCCATTTTTTCAGCTTCTACATGCCCTACTTGAGTTAAATTTCTAGCTGCATCGTCAGCCTGCATAGGTGTTGCTTCGCCGTGGCGCATTATTAGGATTGTTTTCATAAAAAATCAACCGATTAAAGAATATAAAACAGTAGCCAGTCTGCCCATTTGTCCGCTATATTAACAACATAAACCTATTTATTTCTAAATAGTTCTTTCATGATATTCAGGTAATCTTTTAGCACTCTTTCGCTATCCTGAAGCTATCATTTGTTGTTAACAAGTAAACGTTTAGTTTCAGGAGCATCATTTGAATATCAGTCGTAACGATAACAGAGCATACCGCGCCCTCACACTGGACAATGGTCTAAAAGTACTATTAGTGCAAGATAAAGATTCAACAAAAGCAGCTGCATCTATGGCTGTTAATGCTGGTCATTTTGACGACCCTATTGATAGACAAGGCTTAGCTCATTTTTTAGAGCATATGCTTTTTTTAGGCACTGACCAATTTCCAGACTCTGGTAGCTTTAATAATTTTGTATCTCAAGCCGGCGGTAATACAAATGCGTGGACTGGTACAGAGCATACCTGCTACTTTTTTGATATAAATAATCAAGAGTTTGAAGAAGCGCTAACGCAATTTAGCCGTTTTTTTATAGCACCACTTTTAAATCCAGCCGAAACAGAAAAAGAACGCAATGCGATTGAAGCTGAATTTAAGCTCAAAATTAAAGACGACGGTCGCCGCATCTACCAAGCTCACAAAGAAACCGTTAATCCAGCTCACCCTTTTGCTAAATTTTCGGTGGGTAACTTACAAACTCTCGCAGATAGAGAGCGCTGCATAAGTGATGAGTTACGTGATTTTTTTAATACTTTTTATCAAGCCCAATGGATGACCCTAGTTATTTGTGCAAACGAAGAGCTTGATACATTACAAAGCTGGACTAACACATACTTTAACGAGATTAATGGCAGTAAAAACCTTAAAAAACCAGAAATTAATGAGCCACTATATCGCAAACAAGATATTGGAAAAATACTCCATATTGAGCCACATAAACATATGCAAAAGCTTATCGTTAGCTTTGCAATGCCAAATATTGATGATTTTTATCGCCATAAAACAGTAAGTTTTATTGCTCATTTATTAGGTTATGAAGGTGCTGGTTCACTTTATTCTATTTTAAAAGAGCAAGGTTGGATAAACGCGCTTTCTGCCGGTGGCGGTATTAATGGCAGTAACTTTAAAGACTTTAATATAAGTATGGCGCTTACCGACGAAGGTATTGAGTACTTTGAAGATATTATTGAAATGGTATTTGAGTATATTTGTTTAATTAACGATAACACCGAGCAATTACCACGCCTGTATCAAGATAAAAAAAATCTATTACAAATTGCTTTCGACAATCAAGAAAAGTCACGCCTTATTGATTGGGTTAGTAATTTAAGTGTAAACATGCAGCATTACGATGAAATTAACTACGTGCAAGGCGACTATTTAATGGAAGGCTTTAAAAAAGCGACCCACGAAATGGCGATGCAATGGTTAACACCAAACAATATGCGCATTGTGTTAATACACCCAGATGTAGAACCAGAGCATAAAACAGCATGGTACAACACGCCCTATAAAGTAGAAAAAGTGTCGCCTCACTGGCTTGATGCACTAAGTGATATAAATAAACCGCTTAATGAAATGCTACTGCCTACAGCAAACCCTTATTTAACAAAAAAAGTGGTGTTATTCGATGTTGAAAAACCACAAACAAAACCTGAGCTATTAGTAAATGAACCTGGCTTTGAGTTTTGGTTTAAACAAGACAACACATTTAGAGTAGCAAAAGGTCATTTTTACTTAGCAATGGACTCAGACTTTGCAGTAAAAGATGTAAAGCACATGGCATTAACACGTTTATTTACAGATTTATTTATGGATAGTGTTGGTGAGCAATTTTATCCTGCAGAGCTTGCTGGCTTAAGTTATCACTTAACCTCACACCAAGGCGGATTAACGCTGCATACTGCTGGGCTATCTTCTAGCCAGCTTGAGTTAGTAGATCAACTCATCGATGCGCTTTTCAATGTCGAAATTTGTGCCAAACGTTTTGCAGAATATAAAAAGCAACTAGTAAGGCATTGGCGTAACAGTAATCAAAATAAACCTGTTAGTGAGCTCTTTAGTATTTTAAGTGCCAAAGTTATGCCTTGGAACCCGCAACCAGGGGAACTTGCATCTGCATTAAAAAATACAAGCTTTCAGCAATTTAACGAATTTAGACGCGACTTTTTTAAAGCGCTGCATGTCGAATCGTTTTTACATGGTAATTGGCAACAAAATGACGCGCTTGAGTTTCAGAAAAAAGTAGCGAGCCATTTAAAAAATGCGACAACAATTGATGATTTAAGACGCCCCCTCTTTGAAATAAATAAAGTAACACGTTATGAGTTAGAGCTTCCTTGTAGCGATCATGCCATGGTTATTTATTACCAAGCAAAAACAGGAGACGTAACCGAAAAAGTAAAAATGATGGCGCTTAATCATTTAATGAACCAAGACTACTTTAACGAACTGCGAACAACTCAGCAGCTAGGCTATTTAGTGGGTGCCGGATATGCCCCTTTTAATACTCGAGCGGGTATTGCCTTTTACATACAATCACCTAAGTTTGATGCTAAAACACTAATACACAGGCATAACAGCTTTATTAATCAATATTTAAATAATATAGATAAGCTTGATGAAGAAAATTGGCAACAACAAAAACATGGGTTAACTACACATATAGCCGAAAAAGATAAAAACTTACGTCTGCGCTCTCAACGTTTATGGCTTGCTATAGGTAATAGAGATCATGAATTTAATATGCAGCAAAGGTTACTTAATGCATTAAATGAGTTAACGCTCCAAGATCTAAAAAAGTATGCACTCAACCTTTTTGATGAGAACCGGTCAAGATATGAGCTATTAAGTTCAGTTAAGGTTAATAAACAACAAAACACGCAGATTTATTCGCATTCTCTTTGACTCTTGATCAGCCTTGTTTTAAATTATCATTTGTAAATTTGAAGTAATAAAAAATGATAAAAATAATAATAAAAATAAGCTTGTCACTTATATTACTTGCTTGCTCATTTAAGCTTTATGCTTTTGAGTTATCATTTAATTACGACTCCGATACAATACTAATACTAGCAAGTGCAGTAATTGCACTTGCTTTGCCCTACCTGCTATTTGTGATCCATAAACTGAGGCGCTCTCGTCGTCAGTTAAGCTTGTCTGAAAAACGCTTAAAAAGCACCGTTGAAGGCAGCGGCGATACCCTTTGGGATTGGAATATAAAAACAGGTGAAGTCATTCGTATTAATGATAAATACATGATGAATTCTACTACTCTAATTGGTTTTCCACCTAATAAAAGCCTTATTCACCCTCATGATTTAATGAATGTTGAGCACTTACTTAAAAAGCATTTTGCCGAGCAAACCGTTTTTTTTGAAGCAACTTATCGAATTAAAGACACATTTGGGCGTTGGCATTGGGTACTCGACCGCGGAAAAATAATTGAAAAAGATGCCAACTTATCACCACTTCGAATGACTGGCACTGTACGCGATATATCACAATTAAAGTCGACAGAAGAGCGCCTAAATTTATTTGCTAAATGTGTCGAATCCCTTACTGATGCCTTAGCCATTTATGATAAAAACTTTAAATTAATAGATATAAACCCAAGCTTTTTAACATTGTTTGGCGGCGTGCGTGAGCAATACCTTAATAAAGATTTTAACCTTCCTGGTTACGATCAGAGTTACGTAAATAATATTATAGAAATAGTTAAACAAACCGACCATATTCAACAAGAAGTTAAACTGCGTAATAGCGAACGAGTGTTGTTACCTATTGAAATATCTATTGATGAAATTAAAAACGATCAAAACCAAATTACTAACTACGTTATTGTTTACTCAGATTTAACCGAGCGTAAAAAAGCAGAGTCGCAATTACACAATCTGTCTAACCGCGATCGTACAACTAGCTTACCTAATCGTAATTTATTTTTTACTGATTTACATAAACTCGTTAAGCTTAACTCCCACCATGCGTTGTTAGTGTTCGACCTAGATAATTTTAAAAAAATAAACGATTCTTTAGGGCACCAGTTAGGCGATAGCTTACTTGCCAAGCTCGCTATGCGCTTAAATAAGCTAACCCGTGAGAATGATATGTTTTATCGTTTAGGGGGCGATGAGTTTGCTTTGGTGATGTCTGACACCAACGACATACACGTGATAACACGTATGGCGAAACAATTTTTAGCGGCTATTGCTACACCGTTTAAAATGGCTGGTCACGAACTCGCAATTACCTCAAGTGTTGGTATTGTACTGTTCCCCGAAGATGGTAATACCCCAGAGCTACTTTTAAAAAACGCTGACACTGCTATGTATCATGCTAAAAAGAAAGGTAATAGCTACTTATTCTTTAACGATACAATGAATCGCCAAGCGGTTAAGCGCCTACAAATAGAAAACTTAATGCGCTTTGGTTTAAAACGAGATCATTTTGAAGTTTATTATCAACCTAAAATGAATATTCGAACCGGTAAATTAACGGGTATGGAGGCATTAGTACGCTTTATCACCCCTAAAAAAGACATTATAAGTCCAGGTGTATTTATTCCCATAGCAGAGGAAACCGGACAAATAATCGAGATAGGTGAAGTGGTATTAAATAAAGCATGTAGAGACGTTAAAGAGTGGCTTGATAGCGGTTTATTTAGTGGCAGAGTAGCCGTTAATTTATCCGCAAAACAATTTAGCCTACCGGATTTAACTTCTCGTATTGACGTTATTTTACAAAAAAGTGAGTTACCTTCGTACTTTTTAGAACTTGAAATAACCGAAGGCACTGTAATGGATGACCCTAAAGAAGCCATTGCAATTATGCGCTCGTTAAGTGCCCGAGGAATTCATCTTGCTATGGACGATTTTGGTACTGGCTATTCCTCTTTGGCGTATCTAAAACAATTTCCACTGAACACACTAAAAGTGGATAAAGCGTTTATTGATGATATGAAAAATGAACGCGGTCGTAATATGGTTGACTCAATTGTCACGATTGCACATAACCTTGATTTACATGTAGTAGCTGAAGGCGTTGAGCAAGCAAGCCAAATTGAAATACTTAAAAAGCTTAACTGCGAAACCGTGCAAGGCTATTACTATTCCAAGCCGTTATCTAAAAAAGAATTTACTGAGTTTTTAAAACAGCAACAAAGTAAAGCAGCGCCAAGCTTAATTAGAATTACTAACAATGCAGCATCAATAAATTAAGACGACCTTTTAACTCAAGTTTATAAGTTAAAACAATAAACTTTTACATACAAAAAAGCCGAATTTATATAAGTTCGGCTTTTTAAATTGGGGCCTTATAGCTTACTAGTTTACTTTTCAGCTCGACCCATAAATTTATGCTCAACCGTATTAATACGAATACGATCGCCTGTTGAAATATGCTCAGGTACCGAAATATTCAAACCAGTCGACATACGTGCTGGTTTTGAGCGAGCACTTGCAGACGCGCCTTTAATAGATGGGTCTGTTTCTTCAACAACAAGCTCAACACTTGACGGTAAGTCAAGACCAACTGGTGCGCCGTCAATTACAATAACGTGAACACCTTGCGTTTCTTCATTAACGAATTGAATTTCTTCGCTAATGGCTTCTTTATTTAGATTGTATGGTGTGTAATCTTCATTATCCATGAACACATATTCATCACCATCAACATAAGAAAGCATTACTTCACGTCGCGTTAAATCAGCAAGCGTTAACATGTCACTGTCTTTAAAGGTTTCGTCTACTTTACCACCTGTTACTACATCGTATAAACGCATGCGGTACAAGCTACCACCAGCACGACCTTGCGGTACTGATCGTACGATATCTTTTACAACTAACACGCGACCATTAAAATCAATGGCAGTACCTTTTTTAACATCACTCGCCTTTGGCATGTGGAAATTCCTATTATTTTTTTGATTGCCAGAAACATACCACGAACTGGACTTTGTTCAACAAAAAAGTTACTTCAAACCTCGTTATACATTGTATTAACTTGTAAAATTATAATTTAGACTAAAATACATATAATCAAATGTGTAAAAAACTGCTATTGTAGCTTAACCGAGTATGACTTCAAGGAATGGATCATGGACCAAATAAATGTACATGAGTATTTAATTAAAAAACCACTTGTTCAGGTTACTAAACCGTTTGCTCAAGAGGTTGATGTTTATAAAGTGAATCATAAAATGTTTGCTACCCTTGCTATTGGCAATGATGGCGAAACAAATGATGATGGAGAGACTATTTGGTGGCTTAATTTAAAGTGCGATCCCGATGAAGCACTTTCATTACGCGATACTTTTCCTGCGGTGATTCCAGGCTACCATATGAATAAACGTTTATGGAACACAGTCATTTTAGATGGCTCAATTCCTCAAGGCGAAATTGAACGTATGATTGATAATTCGTTCAATTTAGTAGTAGAAAACATGCCAGAAAAAGACCGTAAAACAATAGAACAGCACTTGTAAACGCCTATTACTATTTGGGCTAGTACGCTAGCCCAATTAAATTACACCTTGAGTGTATAAATAAGGTCGTCATATAATTCATTATTAATTGTATGCACCTGAAATAGCGTGTCGGTAAGTGTTAATCCGCACTTGCTAAGTACATTTTCGGAGCCCTTATTACCGCGAGTAACTACCCCTTTAAACTGTGTAATACCGCATTGCTTCCACGCCCACTCTATAACCGCTCTTAATGACTCAGTCGCATAACCTTTACCAAAATATGAGGGTAAAAATAAATACCCTAACTCAGCTGTAATTCCATCATACGTAAAACCGCTAACACCAATTACTTGCTCGGTTTCATTATTTATAACAGCTAAACATAACGGGTGCTGTTCACTCGGATACCATGCTGGTAAACGCTGCTCAAACCGCTGCCTAACAAATACTTCCTTTGGCTCATCAAAACAATGTAAAAGTACTTTAGGCTCTCGATGGAGCTGTAAAAAAATAGCCCAATCGACTTCATTGATTTGACGCATACTTAATCGTTCTGTAAATAACTGCATATACCCTTTACCTTCCAGAAAACTTAAATAACCTGAAACACCATAACAACGAGGCTTTACAAATTCCAAGCAAAAAAATACCGCTTACTTAGCAAGTGAGCGGTATTTTAGTAATTAGTTTATAAAAACTTATTACGCTTTGTATTTACTCATAACTAAAGTGGCGTTTGTGCCACCAAAGCCAAAGCTATTTGACATAACTGTATTTATTTCAACATCACGACGTTCAGTCACAATATCAAGACCAGCAGCTTGTTCATCTAACTCATCAATATTAATTGAAGGTGCTACAAAGCTGTGCTCTAGCATCAATAATGAGAAAATAGCTTCGTGAACACCAGCAGCACCAAGTGCATGCCCTGTCATTGCTTTAGTTGCACTGATCATTGGTGACTTACCACCAAATACTTCTTGAATCGCGCCTAACTCTTTAACATCGCCTACAGGTGTTGATGTGCCATGCGTATTTAAGTAATCAATGCTGTCTACATCTTTCATAGCTTGGCGCATACAACGTGCTGCACCTTCGCCTGATGGAGCAACCATATCGTAGCCATCAGATGTTGCACCGTAACCAACAATTTCGCCGTAGATGTGAGCGCCACGAGCAAGTGCATGCTCAAGCTCTTCAACCACAACAATACCGCCACCGCCAGAAATTACAAAACCGTCGCGATTTGCATCATACGTACGAGATGCTTTTTCTGGTGTTTCGTTATACTTAGTAGAAAGTGCGCCCATAGCGTCAAATTCCATTGCAAGTGTCCAGTGTAGTTCTTCACCGCCACCAGCAAATACAACGTCTTGTTTACCAAGTTGAATTTGCTCTACCGCGTTACCAATACAATGCGCCGATGTAGCACATGCAGAGCTAATTGAGTAGTTAACGCCTTTAATTTTAAATGGTGTTGCTAAACATGCAGACGTGGTGCTTGCCATAGTACGCGGTACCATATAAGGACCTACGCGTTTAACGCCTTTTTCACGTAAAATATCTGCAGCTTCTACTTGCCATTTAGACGAACCACCGCCAGAACCAACAATAATACCAGTGCGCTCATTTGATACTTGGTCGTCAGACAAACCTGAGTCTTCAATTGCTTGCGTCATTGAAATATAAGAATAGGCAGCAGCATCACCCATAAAGCGCATTGCTTTACGGTCAACATGCGCTTTAACATCAATATCAATTTTTCCTGATACGTTACTGCGTAACTTATAATCAGCAAATTCTTGGTTAAAAGCGATACCACTTTTGCCAGTTTTTAACGATTCTAATACTTCTTCTTTGTTGTTACCAATGCTTGATACAACACCAATACCTGTAATTACAGCTCTTCTCATGGGTAATTCCCTTAGCTTAATACTAAATTGTGTTCTATTTTACGCGAATTTAATCACCTAAGTGGTCCGCTTTCTAGCGTACACTTGTACTCTGAACTGCTAGCTTATAAATAACGCCGGACTATTTCAAAGAAAACGCGTAAAATAATTAAAAAATATTATTTGTAAAATTTAATTAATCATGATCAAAAACGCTCAAACACACACTAATCACTTTAGTAAACCTGTTACTAATGATCTTGATTCTGCTTCTTTTTATGATAGTGACGTCTTAGTCAAATCTCATAATGTATTGTATGAGCAAAACAATATAGACACACGATTACAAAATCATGACCAACCATATTTTGTCGTTGCCGAAACCTGTTTTAATAACGGTTTAAATTTTTTAAATGTATGGCAACGCTTTACTGACCACCTTGCACGGCAACAAGTTCAAAATCAATTAGATAAAGGTGTTAAGCGACTACATTTCATCTCTTTTGACACCTGTGCGCTAACTGTAGCTGACTTATCAAAAATATTAAAAATGCATCCAGCAATTAATAGTTTAAGTAAGCAACTAATTGAGCAATACCCTATTAACTTAGAAGGCTGCCATCGCCTAGAATTTAATAATGGCCTTGTTGTACTCGATTTATACTTTGGAGAAATAACCAATTTAATCAAAGTAATGAGTTATCCAAAAATAGGTATTGTTGATGCTTGGTTTTTAAATAATTCATCTACAAACACCATACCAAAGCACTATCAGCAGAGCTTATTTAACGCCATTACCGATATAACAAAAACGGGCGCAACAATAGCCACATACGAAACAACTGAATGCCTTAACAATGAACTAGTTAAAGCCGGTTTTACAATACAAAAAGTAAAAGATTTTGCTTCTACAAAAAATGAAATATTAGTAGGTACGCTTAATAAAGCCAATAATATACAATCGGCTCCAGATTACTTTAGCCACGGCAACAGTTCACTTAAAAGTGTAGCGGTTATTGGCGGCGGCATTGCTAGTAGTTGTATTTTATATAGCTTGGCAAAGCGTGGGATCGAAAGCCAATTATTTTGTCAAGACTCAAAACCAGCAATGGGCGCATCGCATAACGTACAAGGTGCTATATATCCACATTTACAAGCTAAAAACTCGCCACACAGCGAATTATTTGCTCACAGTTTTTTATATGCTAAAAGGCTCTATAACCACTTACTCAATACTGGTTTTAGCTTTGATTACGATTGGTGCGGCGTATTGCAGCATGCAGTTAAGCAACCCCTAGCCGATAAACATCAAAATTTAGCACAAAAGCAATTATGGCCAAAATCGCTTATGCGAAACGTAACCGCGCAACAAGGTGACGAAATTGCAGGTATAAATACGGGTTACTCTGGTGTTTATTTTGAACAAGGTGGCTGGGTAAACCCACCGCAATTAGTAAATGCGATGCTAAATGCGGCAAACAACTTAACGCCATTTAAAAGCTCGTTTAATTGTAATATTGAACAGCTAGAAAAAACCGATGACGGCTGGTTTTTATCAACTAATGGTGAACGGCTAGGTCCTTTTAGTGATGTAATTATTTGTGCAGGCGAGCACAGTGACGCATTTGAGCAAACAAAATCACTACCCATTGTAGGCGTACGAGGTCAAGTGTCGCATGTTCAAGCAAGTGAGCAATCTCGCAAACTAAAAACAGTGCTTTGCCATAAAGGTTATTTTACCCCAGCTTATTTAGACCATCACTGTATGGGTGCCACATTTGAAAAAAACAGTAAAAGCCGACAAGTTACCGAACAAGACAACATCACCAACAAAGAACAACTTCTGAGCTTTTATGATCAAAGCGAGTTTGCCACCAGCTTAGGTAACATAACGTCGGCAAAGGCCGCTGTACGCTGCAGCTTTATTGACCACTTGCCAATGGCTGGAGAATGGGCGCAACAGAGTGATTATATAACTGCTTTTGCTAATTTACGTTTAGGTAAACGTTATCAATATCAACCGCTAAATAAACCACAGCAAGGGCTACACATTTTTACCGGTTTTGGAGCACGCGCATTATGTAGCGCGCCACTTAGCTGTGAGCACTTAATAAGTAGTTTGAATAACGAGCCTCGCCCATTTAGCGAACGGGTAAGCCAAGCTATACACCCTGCACGCTTTATAGTGCGAAATTTAATGCGAAATAAAATTTAAATGACATAAATGCTTATTCCAGTAAAATAGGCATCAATTAAGGAAGTTATTATAAAAAGGACCCTCATGAAAATTTTAATTGTTTTAATCACATTACTATCCACTATATCGTTCAATGCACTAAGCCAAAACGTAACCGAAATTCCGCTTCCTGAAGAATTTGTCATAACAATGGATGTTACCGATGAGTACCCAATGATCCGCACTGGTTACTTAACTGATTCAATTGACACTATTACTGCCTTTTATAAAGAAAAGTTAGGAGAGCCTTTAAAAAACACAGGTAACAGCACTCATCACACTCTTTTTTATAACTACAAAGAGCATAAAGTAAAAATTAGTTTGTACCACCACAATTATGTGACTGAAGTTAGTATTATGATTGAATAAAAAGTTCTAAAAAACAGTAAATAAAAAATTATTTTAATGCCCTGTTAAGTATTTACTTTTATATGAGGTGTTTTTTAGATTAATCTATCTAAACAGATTTTTTACCCTTTAAAAATAAATTAGCACCCCAAAGTCTTGTTATAAGAAACATTAATATTCAATCTCTTTTAAGAAGGAATTAATTATGAACAAGACTCTAATTATTGGTGCAAGCGGTCAAATTGGTAAAATGACAACAGAACTATTGCTTAAAAACGAGCAGAATGTAGTTGCTCTTGTACGTGATAAAAGTAAGTTAAGTGACTTAGAAAGCCCCTTTTTAAATATTGTAGAGCAAGACCTTGAAGGTGATTTTAGTAATGCGCTAAGTGGCTGTGACCAAGTTATTTTTGCGGCGGGTTCTGGTGGAAACACGGGTGATGATAAAACTGTTTTAATTGATTTATGGGCTGCCACAAAAGCCGCTAATTATGCAAAAGAGCACAACATTCAACATTTTATTATGGTGAGCTCTATTGGTGCAGAAGATCCAGATTCAATTACCGGCGATTTAAAGCCTTACTTAGTTGCCAAGCATATGGCTGATCAGTATTTAATTAATAGTGGATTAAATTATACAATTGTTCGCCCTGGGGCACTTACTAACGACAAAGCTTCATTAGAAGTAACAACAGAGCGCCCTAAAGATCGAGATAAAGCTAAAATAAGCCGTGAAAACGTAGCAAATGGATTGCTACACATAGCAACCAACAGCCCAAGCAGCAGCCGTATATTTGAACTATTTGATGGCGACAAGCCTGTTAAAGCTGCCGTTAAATAAGCTGATGGAAGCTTAATAAAACTGCTAGTTAATGCAAAGGAATGCTTTGCATTAACTTAGTACTACACCAATGCCCTGCCAAGCTAACTGTAATGCGAGTAGTGTCAAAATAAATTTAAAAACACGCTTAAATTTATCTGCTGGCATACTGTGTAATAACTTAATTCCTAACCACGTCCCCACTGCACCACTCAAAACCATTGCACTAATTAAAGGTAGCCATTGCCAAAAACTAAAACCAACCGCCCCATATATAATCGCTTTAAGTAGATGTTGAACAGACATAATACTAGAAAATGTTGCTGTATATTTTAACTTACTATAGTCACTAACATACAAACAACTGCCAACTAACGGACCACTCGCCCCTGCAAACATACAAATAAAAGTAGTCACTAACCCTGCCCCAAAACGCCAGATAATTGAGTCGGTTTTAATTACAGCTTTTTTACCCCAGAGTAAATAAATAACAAAAATACCAACAATCAACTTCATTACATCAAGCTTTATATCGGTCATTACAAGGCTTGATAATAAAGCACCTGCTATACCTCCAAATGTAAAATAAACAAACATACTTTTATCTATATGCTTAAAGCTCAATAATAAACGGTTTGTATTTGAACCTAACTGCACCAAACCGTGCACAGGCACAACAACCGACATAGGCATTACTGATGCCATAACGACCAACAACATCAAACCACCACCAGCCCCAAACGCAGCCGATATAAAAGAAGTAACGCCAGAGAGAATAATAAGGAGCAAGGCAAATAGTGGCGAAATTAAATCACTAGTAAATAAATCCATGTTTAAACCCTAATTTAATAGAACCACAATAATGAAGATTAATAATAACTCGGTCTACCGCTATTTTTTAAGCTTATTGTTTTTATTGGTAACGACCGCTTTTGCACTGCGTAATGTTTCTTAATTCTTGCACTTTGTTTGCACATTTAACAAATATTATACATTCAACTTAATTTATTTGGATTTACCCCATGCTTAAACCAATACCACACTTATTAAAAGCATTAACAGTATGCTTTATTACAATAGGTTTAGTTGCCTGTAATAGCGACAGCGAAGAAACAATAATAGAAGAAGACAGCATTGTTGTTGATGACAGTTCAAGCGATTCAGACACAACAACCGAAACCATTGTAGAGGTAGATCCATTTAACTTTGAAAGTGGCGCACTCGTTTCATCAATCACAACCGAAACATGTACATTAAGTAATGGCGATGAAGCATCTTGTTATCGAATTGATATTGCTGGAGCACCTTCAAATTATGAAATTAGTTCGTTTTGCCCTAAAAATATTACCTCAACCGCTGATGAAGCTGGTATTTGGTTTGACGGAAGCGGTGAAGTTTATGATATTACTGGTGACTTTATTTTAAGCCTACCTACGCTATATAACGACAGTAATTGGAAGTTATATGACGAAAGTACTGGTTTGGTTAATATAACCGACACAGAGGAATCATGTGAAGGCGCCGCCAGACCAGACGTAGAAGAGCAATACCAAAACCACTGTGTTGAATGCTCAATAGACTATGTTAATGGTGGTATATCTGCATCATTTTTAATTCCTATAACGCCGATTGCCGCAGCGCAAACAATTAATGTGGGTCGAGTTAATATTGGTTTAGCACTTAATGGTGTTGAACTAGCAGCACCAGCACCCGTTGACGCTATTTTAAGTGCTTATACCATTGCAGCATTTGACGATTGCGCGGGTCATATAAACTTAAATGAAGGTTATCACTATCACGGCGAAGCCGGATGCAGTCAAACTCAAATTCAATCAGATGGTCATTCTGCAATGATGGGCTACGCACTTGATGGATATGGCATATTTGGAATGCTAGATGATACAAATACAGAGCCTACAGATTTAGACTCGTGCCGTGGACATACAGATGAAACACGTGGTTATCACTATCATGCAGCGAGCGTATCAGAAAACATGTTTATTGGCTGCTTTAGAGGTGAAATTGCACTTACCGAAGATGAAACAGGACCACGATAACAATGAAAAAAATTAACTTTATAAAGTCACTTCTTGCTGGGATATTTATTAGCACTTCATTTTTTGCATTAAGCCATGCAGGACACGGCAGTAATGCCCCATGGGAAGCATGTGCAGACAAAAAACTTAACGACGATTGTACATATTCAATACATCATCAAAAAGCAACAGGCACTTGCCAGGCCATGAATGAAGTACTTATGTGTGTACGTAATCAACCTCTTGAAAATATAATAGAAAAAGCGACACAAAAGCCAAGTAAAAATAAAAGTGAATCAATTTTGCCTATCAAACAATAAGTAAAATAGTATTAGCTACACGTTAAAAGCCTTAACTATAGTATGTTAAGGCTTTTTATCTAAAATGATTAGCGGGAGTAGTAGAAACCCCTTTATTTATCTGTTAAATTATTTAGTTAAATAATAATAACGAGATCCCGTAAAACGGGACCGGCACGTCAGGGAAATAACGTGAGCACAACGTTCAAAATAGTTTTTAGTGGGCAACTAAATGATGATGCCGACATATCAAATGTTCAAAGCAAACTCAGTGAGTTTTTGAGTATTCCTCATTATATTGTCATAAAGTTATTTGATGGAAAAGCCTATGCTTTAGTAAAAAACTTAACGAGTATTGATGCTGTAAAAACAGAATCAAAACTTAAAGCCTTCGGTTTAATAACTAAAGTAGAACCGCAATTCCCAAGTGTGATCCCAACTGAAAAAAACACTGACAGTAAACAAATCATTCTTCATAAAGCATCTGTTGATAGTGACAATTTAAATCGTGAAAAAACAGATAGTGAACAACATAATCAACAAACAAATTCAGTAATTAAAGAGCCAATATCAAATACGGTTGCAGCAACAAATACTAAAAACAAATGGCTTACTCGTACACTAAAAACGTCGCTTTATATTAACTACATCATACTTTTTATTTTAGTAATAAGTTCTATAGTCATCGCTTCAAAACTTATTACCAGTAACTTAGCTACAAAAAACAGTTCAAATGAAACAATCGAAAATTTTAGCTATACCCGTTATAAGCAATACTTAAACTACCAAAGCATTGCACCCGTTAATAACAACAGTGACGAGAAAATAAAAACAGATCAGCAGCAAATAAACGATTACTTTATTTTATTTTCACATTCAATAAATAACTACGCAGACACCGTTGGGCAATTAAATATTGAAGCAATGGGTGGCGACAAACTAAAACAGCATTTACAAGAAATAGACGATTTAGGCCCACAGTTTATGTTTTGGCAGCAGTTAACACGCTTAGCAAAAAACTTAAATGATGATGCACCGTACATGAGCCAATTTGAAAAAACAGATCCCGCTCAAATCCAGTGGATAAATGCGATTGACTGGATAAGCCAGGGCTACATAAGACAAAATCAAGATAAAAGCCAAAACCTCACACAACAAGCAGAACCTTTGCCTGTTGCTTTACAGAACAACAGTACCCTTACACTCAACTTAGTATTATTAATTACTTTAATGTCGTTTTTAACGCTGCTAATTATTTTATTAAAAGGTAAATTGCGAAGAATTTCATATAACTAAATATAAGAATGGAATGGCTTATTAGAGCCACGTGTAAAAGTAGTCTGTAGTGGTACAGTGATTTTGGCAACTAAAGTTAGTATTTTATTGGTAAGAGTAAAAGGCGGGTGTATTTAGGCATTATTTATACTTATTCACCTGAAGTTGATATTTTATAACAACTCTAAGCTAGCATCTAAAAGTGTGTTTTGTATAGTAAAACGACAGTTTAAACCGTTTTCATAAAAAAACCCGTTTATCTGAGTTATCAAATAAACGGGTTTATTATGGTTTTAAGATAACGAGTCTAAAAACCTTTATTGGTGGAGCTGGGGGAGTCTTAACAGGGAGTGTAAAGCGCTGTTTTAAAAGAGCTTTAATATCAACAACTGCAACGGCAGGTACTAACTGTGGTACTAAAAGCTAATATCACATTCGAATCTTTACGCTAAATTCGTTTAATAAAACTTTTATAACTTTTTGTCCTACATGTCTTCCCATAGATTATCAGCATCTATATTTGGGTCTTTTTTCAGCTCTACTTTTTTAGTTTCTTCTGGCCATTCTATATTACTATCTCTTATTAAACCTTCCAGTGTAGTGTATGCAATAACGTTACCTTCATATTTAGTTAGCCATTTATTGCCATCCCACTCTATAAAATCGAATGTCCCAGCCCCTTCACCATATTTTACAGCCACAAAATAAAGACCTATCTCTGAAGGTTCATCAGTAAACCAATTGATGCTTTTCATTAATACTCTCGATTTAAATTGTCCTCTGAACACTTCGGCTCTTTTAGCTAAGTATTCAAATATGAAAAACTAACTAGCTCATACTTAGAATATAAAACTACTGCCAATCATAATTATTATGCTCAAAATCGAGCTCAAACAATTAAGTGAAATACTAAGCTAATTAATTTCATTAAACTCAATACCATTTAAACTTTTCACTTCAACTAATTGCTTAAATTCTTCACCACAAAATAGCCCTATCCCATCTAACAACTTAGATTTAAATAGCAATTTACTATCTATATCTGAATCAATAAATGCAAAGCTTTTAAAGCCACTTCTCAACCCTTTAGAGTAGTCCTCTATACATTTATCAAGATCTTCTTGCGCAAAAACACGCAAGTTAAAAAGTACCATTTCTGAGCCGTTTACGTCTATTTTAAGGAACTCGCCATATGCATCTAAAAAGTGATATAGGTAATCATAAGCTTCCTTAGATAATAATAAAAAGCCACCTTGGATATAAATATCAACTTTATCATAATCAATAGATAACGGCTTAATAGGCATAACATCTGGCCATATATTAAGAATAGAATCATTATTTGCATGTAAATCAAAAATTTTAACCATAAACTCTGCCTCAGCAATGTCTGTATAGCCTTTTAATGATTGATACATTGAATAAGGGTCAAAATCTAATATGTCCCCTTGGTCATTCTTATTGTTTATTCTGTATACTTTCATGACTATTAAAATCTCATGATCTTACTCTGCATGCATTGTTGTTTGAATAAGTGCATTTTTTACACTTAAAGCGTCCCATTCCCCGTAGCAAAATGCTTCTCGCTCATTTCCAAGCATTGTTAGAGAAAAGTTTTTAACTTTGCCACAAATAGCTTTATTGCTACTAAATACCAAGTTATCACTCGATTATGGCTACTGTTGCCAATTTATATCATTGGTAGCATATTTAGAAAGAGCGAGTAAGCCACAAAATATGCTGAGCTTACCCTATCATTTTTAGCCAAGTTCTTCGAAAGGAGGTTTGAGCAGATCTTTTAGTGGAATTGGAACTCCATTTTCTTCTGCTTTTTTATACAATTTTATTAATTTCACTAACTCCAATTCATACATGTACGAACTTTCTTCATAGTCATCTTTATCTACGGTCTCAGATTGAGATAAAAAATCATTATGCTTAATTGCAGCCTGTAAAGCTTGGATGCAGACAGATAGAGTTCTTGTCTCAATGCTAGGCATGCTTTGCTCCTTTTATTTTAATTCCGGCGTTATATGCCAACTTATCAAGAGCTTCGATGAATCTATCTAACGGCATTTCAAAGTTCGGAGATATTGAGTAATGCCAACACTTTTTCCTTGCCATATAATGATCTTTGGTAATGATTAATTCTGAGGGAATATGGGTTCCTTTAGGGATTACAAAGTACTCCCAGTTTTTGTAGCCAAAAATACCTTCTTTGTCTACCAGAGATGTGCCTACCCCTTCCTCTGAAAGTACTACTTCCTTCACTCCCTCTTTAATAATAGTAACATCAGGTGCTCTAATATCGCCATTAGGCAGCTGCTTACTGTAAAAATCGGGGTATAAAGGATTAAGCTTATTGTCGACCTCAGAGTTATGAAGCCCTCGCCAAAGCGTCAGTTTTTTTTCTGCGCGATAAATTTTTTCAATATCGCCCCGACTGATTATAACTTGCTCCAATGTAATCATAATTAATTCCCTTATTCTGAATAGTCATGTTTGATCTAGTTGCACAGCATTTATACAATACGGGGTTTGTGTTGTATAGTTTATTTCTAGACTAAAGCCCACTATTGGTTTATCCAGTTAAGTACTTTGATAATGAAGTGTTCTAAAATATTTTTAGCATTAAACCTTTCTTTAAATAATTCAGCTTTCTTAGCTAAATACAGAAAATCACTTTCTACTATTTAACCCACTCAACATGTCAAATATCACTCGCTGAAAGTGTTGGTTTCTTGCGGGGTCTGACAGTAGCTGCATCATTTGTTCTTGATGTGCGTCACTGCTTCCTAAAATGGCGTCGTCCATTGCTTGAGGGAAATCACCTAGCATAGCTTGCTCTGGGCTGTTGTTTGCAATCTGGCTCATTACAGAGGCGTTTTCGCTTAGTTTATCGCGCACTGTAAAGGCATAGTTAAGCATGTCTTTATTAGTTAGGTTATCAGTGATGAAAACCTCATTAAGCTTGTCGATTATTTGTGATAAAAACGCTTCTTTTTTATCCTTCGCTTTAGCACTACCCACATCATTACTTGGCTCTAGCTTGTAATCAGGCTCGTCTTCTTTTAGCTGTATATCTTGCTGGCGTATTTTTGATAGACGGTAATGGCTCATTACTACGTTGTCTAAATCAAGCTCATCTTCAGTCACTACTTTTTCACGTAACAGTGGGCGCAAGTGGCGAGCAAATAAGCTTAGCTTTTCAAGCTCTTTATCATCGTACTCCACCAGCTGTGACATAAACTCGTAAAAGCGGGTAAAGCTGCCTAAATCCTTTTTGAATATCTCTAGGCGGTCTTTTTCTTGTTTGCACTCTTTAAAGCTTGTTTCTGCGTTAGCTATTAATACAGCGTCTTCAGTCTTTTTGGTGCGTTCAAACATTTCTTTCGCTTTTATATACGCCTCAATTGCAGATGCATAACGCTTTTGCCAACGCTCTTTAGCGGGGTGAATAATATTACTGATAGCCGCGTTTGACTTGTTCTTGGTAAAGAAGGCTGCACAAAATTGCTCAACCTCAGACCACAAAAATATACCGCTAGCACGCAGCTTCTCAAACAAATCAAAAACAATCTGAGGGTCAGTAACATCAGCAAGCTCTGCGGTTTGGTAGTAAGGCTGAAATGCCTCTAGTATGTCTTCAGGGGCATTAAAGAAGTCCAATACAAACGTGCCAGTTTCAGCTTTACTTGGGTAAGTACGATTTAATCGCGACAGGGTTTGTACACACTCAACGCCACCTAGCTTTTTATCTACATACATAGCGCATAGCTTTGGTTGGTCGAACCCCGTTTGAAACTTATTAGCCACCAGCATTACTTGATAATCGTCACTATCAAAGGCTTTGCGCATATCGCGGCCTTTAAGATCAGGGTTCATATTTTTTTCAGTAAACTTTTTATCTAAAAATGCAGCGCTGTCAGGGTCGCTTTTAGTAAACTCAACTTCGCCTGAAAATGCCACCATAGCGCGTATTGTCGAGTAACCTGTTTTTTGCTCTGCAAGCGCCTCTGCCACGTATTTATCAAATGCTAGCTTATAACGTACAGCCTCTTTACGTGAGCCAGTTACTACCATTGCTTTAGCTTGTCCGCCTAATAAACCCATTACATTATCTTTAAAGTGTTCAATAATCACTTTAACTTTTTGCGATATATTATGGTCGTGTAGACGCACCCATTGGTTAAGCTTTACCGCTGCCTTTTTGCTATCAACCTCTTCATCTGCCGCTTCTATTTTTTGAGCAAGTTGGTACATCACCTTATAGTTAGTGTAATTTTTAAGTACATCTAATATAAAACCTTCCTCTATTGCTTGGCGCATTGAATAAATGTGATACGCCACTGGCTTATTTTGTTTTGATGGAGGTAGTTCTGGATTAGGTAACCGACCAAATAGCTCTATTGTTTTGGCTTTAGGTGTGGCGGTAAACGCATAGTAGTTAAGGTTCGCACTACCACGGCGGGCTGCAACAGTGGCATCGAGTATATCCTCTGACGACAACTCAATGTCGTCATCAGTCTCTTCAGTCATTAATACTTCTTTTAACTGGCGAGCTGTAGAGCCACTTTGTGATGAATGAGCTTCATCGGCAATAACCGCATAGCTGCGCTCTTTTAAGCTAGTACTGTTCTCTATAGCACGTAATACAAACGGGAAGGTTTGAATGGTTACAATAATAATAGGTTGAGCGTTTTCAAGTGCACTAGCAAGCTTTTCTGATTTAGAACCATCACCCTCTTTATTATTAATACGCCCTACTACACCGTCTGCATGCTCAAACTGATAAATAGTATCTTGCAGCTGATCATCAAGTACTGTTCTATCTGTTACAACAATCACTGAATGAAATTGTTTATTACCTTGCTCGTCATACAGAGTAGAAAGCTGGTGGGCTGTCCATGCAATAGAGTTTGATTTACCTGAGCCCGCACTATGTTGAACCAAGTACTTGTTACCTGTGCCCTCTTCTATTGCCGCATTAATCAGCTTACTTACTACATCCCACTGATGATAGCGCGGGAAAATAAGCGTTTCTTTTTTGTATTTACGTCCTTCCCAATCTTCCTTGTCTTCTATTTGTAAGTGTACAAAGCTGCCTAAAATATTAAGCAGATTTTTAGGCACTAATACTTCATTCCACAAGTAATCGGTTGCATAACGGCTAGTATCTTCAGGTACATCATTACCTGCACCACCTTCGCTTGTACCTTTGTTAAAGGGTAAAAAGAAGGTGTCATCACCAGCAAGCTTAGTGGTCATATACACTTCGTACTGGCTTACAGCAAAGTGTACTAATGCACCACGCTTAAAGGTAAGTAGTGGTTCTGACTTTTTAGTCGCAGGGTCTTTAGGTAAGCGGGTTTGTTTGTATTGCTTAATTGCATTTTCAACCGCTTGCTTAAATTCTGATTTAAGCTCAAGGGTTGATACGGGTAAGCCATTTACAAACAATACTAAATCTATGCGCCAGCTCTTGGCTTTGCTGCCTGTTGCAGCTAAGTGCTCAGCATTGGCATACGGGCTATACACCAACTCTTGCACTATACGGCAGGTGTTTTGCTCATAACGTGCTAGGGTTTCGGGGTTTAGGTTATGCTCTGGTTTAAATTGGCATAGCTCAAACCGCGCATTACGAATTTTTAAACCATGGCGCAATACACCTAATACCCCATACGTGCGTGATGCTTTATCTGTGGCGTTTATATCGGCTTTTTTAAGTTGTGCCACCAGCGCTTCTAAAAAGTGGCGTTCAGGCTCATTGGGGAACACCTTACACAGCTTTTGCCACTCTTTTGGTTGGGTGTTTTTAACAAAGGCCAGTGCATCTTGTTCATACAAAGCGGTTTCGCAATTGTAGCCTGCACCTGTGCCTTCAACCCAACCATTGGCTACCATTTGGCTAATTATGTCGTCTTGAAAAATACGTTCTTACGTTGTATCTATCACTTTTATTATTCCTTATACGTGACTTATTTAACGTGTTGGGTTTTTAACCTGAAATCAATTAACGTTAACTATTCGGTTTATCCTGCAGCTGCTTGAGTGCATTAGCTAAATCTAAATCAACCTTGGATGGCTGTGCATCGATTACTCTGCGGTATTTATCGTATTCTTGTTTTGCTTTTTCAGTGGCTTGTGCCTGTGAAATATTGCCAGCATGGTTAAGCACTTCATAGTCACTTAAGCGTAAAAAGTCATCAAGCTTGCTCGCCCAGTCTGCCATTTTCATTAACTTACCATTACGCGCTTGCAGCTCTGCAAATTCTAAGTAGGAGTTAACCAATCTATTTAAAGTATCGAGTTCTTTCTCGTCTAAATAGTTTTTGCCTGTAACCACCTCTTTGCGGGTTGGCTCTGTGCCTGCAAAGCTAGTTAAGCCTAAATGAGGTTTGTCGGCATCAATACGTTTAAACACCAGCTCTGCAGCGGTATTACCATGAGCCGCCCAATGCATTTTGTTTTGAACTTTAGCAAAAAAATCAACACTGGTTTGTGCTTTGCCGTCGTAATCAATGCTGGTGGCGTATATGTCGCATACCTTGCGCCAAAATATCTTCTCTGACGAGCGTATATCACGTATGCGATTTAATAGTTCGTCAAAGTACTGCATGTTATCTGGGTTTTTAAGACGCTCGTCATCCATTACAAAGCCTTTAGTTAGGTACTCTTGTAATGTTCTTGTTGCCCATTGGCGAAACTTTGTACCCTGCTTAGAACGTACGCGGTAACCAACCGCAATAATTAACTGCAAATTATAGTGCTTAGTATTGTAGTTTTTGCCATCTTCTGCAGTTGTTCGGAATAACCGAACAGCTGCATTTCCATCCAATTCCTGCTCGTTAAATATATTGGTTATGTGTTCGCTGATAGTCGCTTTTGACTTGCCATACAACAGGCATAAATCAGCTTGGGTTAACCATAGCGTTTCTGTTTCAAAACGGCACTCAACCTTAGTTTGGCCTTCATCTGTTTCGAACAAAATGAACTGCCCGAGTGGTGGCGTAACTTTGTTAGTCATTAGGCTGCTCCCAGTTCCGTACGTCAATTTTGCCTGTGACAGCGGCTGAGATTAGGGCGGTGCGGCGTTCTTGTAATAAGTTTACCTGTGACTCTGCTCGATTCATTAACAACGCAAATTTTTCAAGCTTTGTATCAATGTATAAAGCAATTTCTCCTTGTTCACTTACAGGAGGATAAGCAATGTTTAACTCTCGAATATCTTCCAAACTAAGTTGTATTTTTGTACCACCGTACCCTGAGCCAATGAACTGCTCTTTAGCAGCATCAGAGAGAATAAAGTATGCAAGCCATCTTGAGGATATAACTAATGAATTTGGTCGACATAGAGAAACATGCTGGCTTACAAAACCACCCACAACAGAGTCATCAGCAACACAAACAGAACCTAAATCAGCAGTAATTGATATTAACAAATCACCTGACCGAATTTTAGAACGTTCACCTTCAGATCCAGCTGGAGGCTTTACATTCTGGATTGATTCTAATTTAGGTTCAACGGTATCTCTGGTTAAATTAGTAATTCTAAAAAATAACGGCCCATCATCAGAATAATACTCAGCCCAACCACGAGAACCACTCGTAACAAATTCCATTAAGTGTTTATTTCTTTTAACATCCCAATGCTCCGGCACCTCCCCCAACCACTCCACACCTGAATCTTTCATTGGGGCATTTGGATTTAGGCCTTTAGTCACTGCATGGCTAATCACCGCTTGGCGCTTTTCTTTTAGTAACTTAATCAGTTGCTGCTGCTTTTCAATCAAGGTATCGATTTTAGCGGTTTCGTGATCGAGGAAATTGGCGATTTGAGTCCGCTCGTCTATTGGAGGTAACCAAATATTAACCCCACGCAATATTGCTTGAGTAATGCTAAATACCTTAACCCCTTTTACAGCATGTCGGATTTGTGTTCTTAGCTCTTTAGAATCGAGTAAGTATGCATAAAATCTACTGCACTCTCTATCAAATGGACGCGCTATAATAGTATGGTAACCAGCAAATATCTGCTCATCTGAAACCAGCTGCGTAAAGTTTCCAGAGCCATCAATATCTTCTGAAGTATCAGCAAATACAATATCTCCATTTCCTAGCAGCGCATAAGGTGATGTTTTAAGATACTCCTCATCTACACACTTCAAAGGGTGTTTTTGTGGATTAACTTCAAAGCCATATTTAGAGTGAACTTCACCATAATTAACACAAGGAATCCCTGTATCTCCAAGGTTTTCCTTAGTTATAGTTAGTCCTTTTCCAAAACTAAATGTGTAACGGAGCTTACTTGTCGTCCAGTGTTCTGGAATAGCATCTAACCAATCGATATTCGAACCCTTATACTCTGGATACTCCTGATACTTACTAGCTTTTAACTCACTCATGATCGTTCCCTAATTGTGCTAATACTTCGACACTGGGCAATTCATTTTTCAATGAATCGGGGAGTTGTTGAGTTAAGCGATACTCGGCAATGCCCATGGGTTTGTCCATGCCGCTAAGGGCGTATTCGGCCACTAACTTATCTTTCGTTTTGCACAGTAACAGGCCAATGGTGGGCGCATCGCCTGCTTTAGCCAGTTGTTCATCAACCGCTTTAATATAAAAATTAAGCTTGCCTGCGTGCTCTGGCTCAAAGTCGCCTAATTTTAATTCAATCACTATATAGCAATGTAAATGCACATGATAAAACAGTAGGTCGATATAAAAGTCACGCTCGCCCACTTGCAACGGATATTGCTTGCCGATATAGGCAAAGCCTGCGCCTAGTTCGAGCAAAAATTGGGTAATATGTTTTACCAGCCCTTGCTCTAATTCACGCTCTGAATGATTTTTGGCGAGGCTTAAAAAGTCAAAAATGTACGGGTCTTTTAAGGTTTGAATTGCCAGCTCAGATTGCGCGGCAGGTAAACGCTGCTCAAAGTTGTGCAAGGCTTGGCCGTCGCGTTGCCACAAGCCACTTTCAATTTGGTGCACCAAAACATTACGGCTCCAGCCATGCGCTAATGTGTTGCTAACATAATAGGCCGCCTCGTCAGTGGTTTTGCACTTACTGATAATTTGAATATTGTGACCCCAAGGGATTTGCACTAATTGGGCAACAAGCTGTTGCCCAATTGCATCGCTGGAGAAAAATTGATACCACTGGCGAATGTATTTTAGATTGCGCTGTGAAAAGCCTTTCATTTGTGGAAATTCGGCCATTAAATCTTGGCTGAGTTGGGCTAATAACTTATCGCCCCACGCGGCTTGCTGTTGGCGGGTAACTATTTCTTCGCCCAATTGCCAATACAAAGTTAAAAGCTCGGTATTCACTTTAACAACGGCTTTTTGCTGGCTTGATGCCACTTTTTGTTTAAGCTCTGTTAGCCATTGTTTGTATTCTGCACTTTGCAGTAATGCTGGGTGTTTGTCGCTCATTACGAGTGTACCTCTTGCAACAACTTCATTATGTCACTACTCACAGCATCAAGCTCTTCGTCAATCTCGGTTAAATCGCGTGGTGGTTGGTACTCATAAAAATGGCGGTTAAAGGGGATTTCGTAGCCAACTATACCTAGCTCGCCGTCTTTATCGTCGCGCTTAGTGTCGTTTATCCATGCATCGCTTACGTGCGGGGCTACTTCGCGGTTAAAGTAGTTTTCAACCATTTGGGTTGTGCTAATACTTGGCTGAGCTGAGCCATCTAAATAGGCCTCTTTTAACGGAACGTTTTCGTTATCGCACAGGTCGCCATCTTGCTTATAAATAACAACTTTACCTTGCCACTTTGTCACATTGCCTTGATATTCAAATGCGCCGTACATTGGGTTTGCTGCATCTTTGAATAATTTATCAACCACGCACTCTGCTGCTGGATTTTTAAAGGTAATGGCATCGAGCAGCTGTTTTTTCTCTTTACTGTCGAGTTTAATATCTAAGGCTTTAAGCGCTTGTGTATAGGTGATGTCAAACTGGTTAAAGTCGTCTGATTGCAGCTGCTTACCACCAGCAGTATCACCTAATTGTGTTTGTAGTTGCTGCGCTTTACCCATAAGGACTTTTTGGAATAACCATAGCTTAGGCTCTAGTACATCTTTAATTTGCTTTTCTTTCAACTCAGGGAAGTCCGCTTTAATAATAGCTCTGGCTTCAACTTCAACAGCGCTTAAATCGCCATATTGATCGTCAGTAGTCCACTGTGTGCCAAATTTTTCATATAGTGCCATCATGGCTGCATTGTAAGGCTTAGGTGCAAAACGCAGGGATGCAATAGCTTCATCAGTTACTTGAGCTGACAACCTAAGTGGGCGCTCTATGGTGGTACGGCGATAACCAAACTCATAGGTATTAAATATTTTACTGGTAAAGGTTTTTGCTACATCAGCTTTAGGGTTAGCCGCTTGGCGACCTCGGCTACTTTTAGCTTCGGTTGGTTTGGCTAAGCCTAGCTCTTCAAGCGTTGTTGTTTCTACTTGTTCAAAATTACCAAAGCTACGAGTGATTAGTTTTATGTCGTCTTCACTCATTATATTTCGTTTAGAGCCAAGAGATTTACGCATTTTACCGCATAGGTTAGTGCCATTAATTAGCTGAACCTTATTTTTACGCTCAGCGCTTTGCTTCTGCGCTTTTTTGTTCGACAATACCCACACATAAGTAGCAATGCCTGTGTTGTAAAACATATCAGTCGGTAAGGCTACAATTGCCTCAAGTAAGTCAGACTCTAAAATATAACGACGAATTTCGCTTTCGCCACTGCCTGCACCGCCCGTAAATAAAGGTGAACCATTTAAAATAATACCAATACGCCCGCCGCTGTTAGAATCATTTGCAGAGGGTGAAGCATCGCGCATTTTACTAATAAGGTGCATTAAAAATAATAGCGAACCGTCTGACACTCTTGGTAAGCCTGCACCAAAGCGGCCATCAAAACCTTTTAAGGTATGTTCGTCTTTAATATCGCCTTCAATCTTTTTCCAATCAACACCAAATGGCGGGTTAGACAGCATGTAATCAAACTTATCTACTGCTAGCTGATCATTCGATAAGGTATTTCCTAGTTTGATACGGCTTACGTCTTGCCCTTTAATAAGCATATCGGCTTTACATATAGCATAAGACTCTGGGTTTAGCTCTTCAAACACCAAACCCATATCGTGATTTGATATAGCTTGTGGGCTTAAGTCGGTCGTTGCGAACTTTTTAACTACTTTAAAGAGTAAGTTGGCATCGTCTAACAAACCTATAAATTCATCAAACTTAAAATGCTCAAATATTTCGCGGGCATCGGCTGAAAAGCATTGAATATAGCGCTCAAGGTTGGCTTTAATATCACCCTGCCCCATTTTTCCTAGATCCATAGGCGAGATATTAAAAAAGGTTAAGCCATTTGTAGCTCTGATCAACAGCTTTTCTTGTGCATCTTCTGGCAGGTTTAACGCTTTAATCCGCTCAAACTCGGCTACTACAGCATCTTTACTTGGTGCAAGCACACACTCAAGGCGGCGTAATAAAGTAAAGGGTAAAATAACACGGCCATACTGAGACTGTTTAAAGTCACCACGAAGGAGATCAGCTACTGACCAAATAAAAGCAGCGGTTTGAGAAAAGTTATTATTAGTTGTCATTTTAATCTTCCATAAAGTAATCGCTATCGAGCGCTTTTACTTCAAATACGTGTTTGGTGCTTACGCCTAAGTTATGGGTAAGCATGAGTTCGGTTAGTTGTGCGCCATCCACCAGCACTATACGTTTTTCTATCATGCCTACGTATTCGAGGGCATCCTTACTAAAGCTGCTGGTGGTAATGAATACGCCCTTTTTAGCACGGTGCATATCAAGCGCACCAGCAAAGGCTTGTATATCTGGGCGACCAACTGTTTTATTGGTATAACGCTTGGCTTGCAAGTATATCATTTCAAGGCCAAGTTTATCTTCTTTGATTACCCCATCGATACCACCATCTTGCGTGTATTGAGTGGCTTGGCCTGCATCTTTGCGTGAACCGCCGTAACCCATAGCGAGCATTAAATCGACCACTAGGTTTTCAAAAAATACGGGGGATGCTGCTAATATCGCTTTTAGTATTTCGTCACTTAGGTTGGTATTGAGCGTATCTACTGCGGCTTCTATAAGCTCTTCAGGGGTTTTATCTGAGTTATTACTTACTATGCTGGTGGTGTTTACTTGTGCGGGCTCGTTTGCGTCTTTAGAGCGTGTTTTAAAATCGAGAAAAGCATCGAACTTACTTAAGTATTGGTTATTAATTGGCTCGCCTGACTCTATTGCAGCTAACCCTTTTTGAGTGATTTTACAAAAAGCCCTTTTAGGCTGCTCTATTAAACCCGCTTGAACTAAGTAAGTTTTAGCCCACCCCAAACGATGATAGGCATAGGTTTGCTTGCCGCTCGGTATGCGGAGCTTTAATTGTTCGGCACTAAGCCCAAGCTTACAGTAAACATCGGCATCAATATCACGCAGTTTAACGGTTTTACCATTGGCTAAGCATGCAAGTAATGGGGTCATGAAAGATTGGTAGTCAGGGAGTCGCATATAATTCCTTTACTGGTGAAGTAGTTATAATCCGTTATTAAGTAAAAGATATTATATAAAACTGACCCGTTTATCAAAGCAAACAGCCATGCCTAGGCTCTTTAAAATCAGTGAATTGACTAAATTACGCATCAAAGGTGATCGTTTAAAGAGCGATCACTTTTAAGCATTAAACTCTTAAAATCAACAAAACCCATAAGCCACTGTTTTTAAATGATAATAAACTTACCGTTTGATTATTTGGTAGCTTGATCGGTTGCGTTCCTATTTTTTAAGTGGGGCTGCTGTAGCTGCTTTGCTGTGTGGCAAGACCCCCTTTAAGCTCAGAGTTTAAACGACAAAGCACCTCCATACCTCTTGAGGTGTTTGTAAATTAATAGCCTGAACTCACAGTCGTGCCTTTTATCCATTTTTTTTAGTGCTTCCAGCTGGACTAAGCATAAGGCTTTATACTCAAATTCAGACAGCTCTTTGTCTAACGGTACACCATGTAGTACTTTAGCTCTGCCACCATGCTTATAAGCGTTTTTGTTACCCTTTGGCGCACCAGCTCCTTTTCTTTTACCACCCCTAGCCATTTAACTACCCTCCATATATTCAAGTCTACTTGAAGAGTAGTTTTTTACTGACTGCGAGACACGCCGTTTAGAATAGCATTTAGCAAGGTAACTAAGTCTGTAAACTGTTTCCTTAAAAGTTTCGTAGCAACTCCCCTGATTAGTGTACAGGTGGTAAAAACAGTTAGTCGGGACATAAATCGAGCCTCCATAAGCCACCTTTTTCCACATTACTTTAAGTAATTCTATTAATTTACTAGGATGCGCTATTTTGTGGCCATTTAAAAAGTAAGCTATGTGATAATGCTGGTGATCAGCTTTAACTTGCTCTCTTACCCATATGAAGGCGACCTTGCCATATGTTTTCTTTATTTTTTGCTGCATGTAATTACCAAATTGCGACATTACCTTGTTGTTTTGGCTATAACTCTTTAACCTCAAGTCCAGCCTTAAAACCAGTACTTTTGAAAAATAACATAGCATTATGTCTAACTGCTTAATCGCCGACTCAACAATTTCATTATGATAACCATCTGGGAAATTCATTACCTCTAAAGCCACGTAAGACTCTTCTGATACTTTGTGATAATGTATTTCTACGCCATATTTTTCTTTTAACTCTTCGACTAACTGTGATGCCATAGTTTTCTCTAAATAATATAAATAACCTGCAGTTCAATGACTCTACTAGCCATGCTATGACTAGCCTCGTGCGAAAGTAATGATTATATAAAAGGGTCATTTCGTTTAAATAACATCCCCTGACGTCCTAAATAGTACCTATAAGGTTAGTTTTTTAACTTCATTTAAGGGCCAACCTGTGACTTTTTGTGCCAATTTCGCAGGCTCTGATAATGTCCCTTCTTTTACCAGCTGACCTATTAAATAAGACGAAATACCAAAGTGAGCTTGTATCGCTACTTTTGAAATAAACACCTCTTCATCTGCGACTTCGATTTCTCGTTTAGCCAAAAACTTCATGCTTGCACTCTTGAGTCAATCCAGTTGATAACATCGCTATATTGCCATCCCATAGCACGACCACTTTGTACGAGCTTGATACTCTGCGGGAACTCGCCTTTACTCTGTAAGTCGTAAATCATTGTCCTAGATAAACCAGTTAAAGTTTGTACATCTTTAAGGCGAAGAATTCTCTTACTATCAGTTAACAAGCTGTTTAAGTTCATAATATCATTCCAATTATTGAGGGGGTTAAATCCCATAAGTTATTAAAACGAACCAAGACGTTCGCTTAAGTACGGGAAGGATTATGAGTAATAAAACAGACACATTAAATGGAGTTTAATTGGCTAAACTCCATTTAAATCAGAGCCAAAAAAGCCTATTAAACACTGTAAAATAGTATTAACGGGTTAGAAAAAGTTAATGTTCTAGGCCGCAGAGTTGTTAAGGATGATTACTATTCAAGCCGTTATTCATGTAATCAACGATTTGAGGAAGTGGTATTTTTAATAAGCTATTATCAAAGGTATCAAACATTATATAAACGCTGTCTTTTCAAAAGCGTTACTAATCATCTCATCAAGCTTGCCGCTTTGAATTGAGCCTAGTTTTTTGTGCGCCCTATTACCTTTCTGATAGTAAAATGGCTCTGAACTTGGGATTTTTGAATAAAGCTTACTAATATAAATAGCCTCGTTAAAGCCATCAAACGATGAAATACGAAATTTCCTGGCTAAGCCTTTTATTATTTTATTAACTAACACGTCAAGGCTAATATGGGCTTTCAGGCTTTGAAATGCCTTTTCCTTAACTAGCTTATCAGTTACAGCGTACGCTAACATGAGACGTCTATCGTCTTGAGGCATACTTATGCCCGTAATGTCTTGATACCCACTACTAAGAATCGACTCATACAAGTTAATACAATCGCTGGTAAAGTGTTTTTCAAGATAACTAAATACAATATCTCGTTGCTTTACCTGCTGTTGGCTTCTCTTTCCTTTGCTTAAATTTAAGCCTATATGTTTGGCTAAGCTTTGTGTGGCTTTATGCTCAGATATAACTAGTTTCACATTTAAGTACTGCCTAAGGAATAGGTCTATACTTGAAATAATACTCCAAGCATCAAAAGTACTATAAGACTCCTTCGAGACTACTATTTGATACAGCTCTTTTGCTACACGTTGATATGTTAGAGTTTTTAACTGCCTTACCTTGGCAACTTTCTCATTTCTTAAGGCAATCCCTTGATGATACAACAAGCTCTTGGAGTAACGGTTCAACGCATTAAGCTCACCTATAAGCTCTCCTAGTGATAAAAGCTCTGAAGGCCTCAACTCTTCGTTAGCGGAAGCAGAATCGTAGAGTTTATCAAGCTTCTTCTCTATCTCTACGCGAGTAATACCAAGGATATGCAACTCATCAAAAGTCGTTAAGGTTGTATTATCCTCTATTGCTGATAGTGAATACCTTACCTTATCTAAAAAAGCCAACAAAGAGCCTGACTCAATAAGCTCTTTATCGTTTGAAATTAGACTTGCAGTAGTAATATCAAGGGCATTGAATTGAGATAGCTTGTCAAACACTCGTTGCCACCTTAGCTTTATTGATATAATCGCTCCACCAGCTCATTACTTCTCTACGATTTTCAACGTACTCAGCACGATTGTACGCAGCCCTAATTTCGTTTTTCTCTTGGTGAGCCAATGCAACTTCTATTAATTCTGAATCAAACTGTTTAGTTTCATTTAGTATTGTACTAGCAAGTGATCTGAGACCATGAGCAACCAACTCACCTTTAAAACCCATGCGCTTAATTGCAGCATTGGCAGTTTGAGGATTAGTATGACTTCTTGGTTCTCTGTCGGCAGGGAAAATATACTGGCGATGACCACTTACAGGCTTCATTAATTCTAGTATACGTAATGTACTTGGCGTTAACGGTACTTTATGGCTTTTCGACATTTTCATTTTTTCTGCGGGTAATATCCATACCTTGCTTTCAAAATCTATTTCAGACCACTCAGCCATAGCAGCTTCACTAGGCCTTACCATTGTATGCAGTTGCCATTCGATTAAGCACCGAGTTGTAAACTTAATACTTGCTCTTGAAAGAGCCTCCATAAACTCAGGTAACCTTTCACTGCCTATAGTGGCCATAGACTTTTTGATCGGAGTTTGAAACGCAGCTTTAATACCCGCCAAAGAGTTATGCTCTACGACTCCTGTATTAACCGCATAGACCATGATCTCATTTAAACGCTGGCATAACCTTTTAACAGTTTCAAGCGCACCCTTGGCTGAAATAGGCTTAATAGTATCGATAGCGAGCTTTGCCGTTAGGCCACTTAAAGGACGTTGGCCTAAAGTAGGGAATATATGCCTTTCAAGTGAGTTCCACACATCTTCTGCGTAATTAGGTGAAACCGTACTCCTCTTAAGCTCAAACCAGTCGAGCGCTACTTTCTCTAAAGTATTTAAACGTGATTGCGTCTCTTGAGTATATTGCTGCTCTTTGTACTCTTTTGGGTCTATTTCATTAGCAAGAAGCCCGCGAGCCTCTTCTCTTTTTACTCTAGCAGCGGCAAGGGTAATTTGAGGGTACTGCCCAAAAGAGAGGTTAGTTCTTTTTTTAGTAAATGGTCTGTAGTACTTAAATAACCAACTTTTAGTACCATTAGGCCTTATTGATAACTGAAGTCCACTACCATCAGAAAGTGAGTATTCCTTTTCCTTAGGCTTAGCTTGTTTAATTTGAGTATCGTTGAGGGGTTTTACAGTTCTGGCCATTTATTTTATATACCATGCTCTAGCCCTGTGAATTCAAGGCTTTCTTACTTTTAGTACCACAGCATTTTCACAAGTGAGGGCTTTGGTACTAACCATGGTACTAAAAATACTGGATGTAGGTAAACCTCTTGGGATATTACAGGCAATAAAAAACCCGCTAGCCTATGTGGCTAGCGGGTTTCCTGTATCTGCTCGGATGTTATCGAACAGCAAATTGGTGGAGCTGGGGGGATTTGAACCCCCGTCCGAAAAGCCTCGACCGTCGGTACTACATGCTTAGTATTGTCATTTAATTAACCTTTAAGTCCCGGACAAACACGGTAAGTAAAGGCGAGGCCGCTTGGTTTTAGCGCTTCAACCCCGGCCAGGGTTTCCGTCGCGATCAGGTGTTAGGGTGACACTCCAAAATCTAGTCCACAAGAATACGTAGAAGGAGCGCTAGCGAGCCTAAGCTGCTAGAGAGTAGTTATCGTCGTTTGCGATTACTTTAGGTTGCGGCTGTTTAACGAGGCAAACCGCACCTCGACATGCACCTTGGGCGTCTTGAATTCCGTCGAATCCTAATCAGCCCCTGAATCAGTAAACTCATTCAGAGCGTGCAATTAGTATAACCGAGTAAAGTACTGATACTCAAGGGGTAAGACGCTTTTATTTTACTGATCTACGTCAACTGGACAATAAACGTCCATTAACCTGTAAATAGCAAGGTAATTAAACAACATTTGCTTAACATAACAACGTAGTTATGCTCAAATAGGGAGTTGCTTTTTTAATAGTAGGTAGAACTTTTGTATTAAAGCAACAGGGGTAATATAAAAATAATAACAGGCATATTAAGTAGGGAATAAATAAATGTCGGTTTTTTCATTTGATCAGAATTCAGGGGATTTATCTTTAATACAGCACCCTGTAGATAGTGGCTTTCCGGTAACTGGTACACAATTAATTGAGTTACTAGAACAATCGCCTTATTGTGAATTTGAAGTTATTTCAATCAATATTGGAAAGCTTTTTGCTCAGAGTAAAAACTATCAAAAAGAGTCTTTAATTGTTGCCAAAGCCGTTAAAGCTTCAATAACTATTAATGTTGATGAAAACAACATGATAGCGCAAGCAACAATTACGACGGCAAAAGGTGGTGCTTTGTTATCAATGGAAGACGCCCAAAAAGCGCTTGCTCATGCCGGTGTAAAAAAAGGTATTAGCCCTCGTGCACTAGATACATTTTTAGGGCAACAATTTGAGCAACCAGCTGGTAGCTCTTACAGTGCTGTAATAGCCCATGGGCGTAATCCTAAAAAAGGCAGCGATGCCAAATTTGTTCGTTTGTGTTCAACAGCCCAAGACCGAGTACTCAGCCCTCAAGCTAAAGAAGGCGGCAAGGTTGATATGAAAAACCTTGGTGCAATCATCACAGTAAAACCCGGTGCTCCTCTCATGCAACGAGTAGCAGCTACCCTTGGGGAGGATGGCTACACTGTATTTGGTGACTTAATTCCTGCAAGCCCAGGTAAAGAACTTCAATTACAACCATTTGAAGGCACTAAAATAGATCCAAACAACTCTAGTATATTGATTGCTGATTGCAAAGGTGTGCCCGTGGCGCTTCCTCGTGGTATGCGTGTTGATGATGTTTTATGTTTTGATAATGTTGATGTAAGTACTGGTCATGTTGATTTTGATGGCAGTGTAATTATCAGCGGCGATATAAAAGATGGTATGCGTGTTAAGGCAAATGGAGATATTACCGTTTTAGGATTTGTTGAATCAGGTATTGTTGAGAGTGAAAGTGCGGTAACAATAATGCTAGGTGCGATTGGTCGCAAGCGTGAAAACGAAGACGCATTTACATGTCTAATTACAGCTAAACGTACAATTTCGATTGGCTATGCTCAGTACTGCAATATAAAAACAGAACAAGATTTATTTATAGAGCGCCAATCTCTACATTGTGATTTAAGCGCTAAACGATTAATACGTGTAGGAAAAGCAAATAATCCACGAGGTAAAATTATTGGCGGAAATATTTTAGATGCAATGCATATAGAACTTGGTGAACTAGGTGCTCCTGCTGGTACTAAAACACGTGTTTTTTTGGCTCAGCATTGGTACGAACTTCGTCAAAAACAAATTCAAATTGCAGATTTTGAAAAAGTCCTTGCGAATAAATCTACCACCCTAGAACTTGCGCGAGTAAAAGCGAGTAAAATACAAGTTCCTGCTCAACGTCAGCTTTTTTTAGATAAAATAATTGCTAATGAGCACCATATACAAACTCGTTCAATTCAAGTGAAAAAACAAAAATTACTGGTTAAACAAAAAATGACTCAGTTATTAGCCACCAGTCGTTTAAAAGTGAATGAACAGATGCATCCGGGCGTGGAGCTTAAAATAGCGAAAGAATCAAAGCAGTTTTCGCGTATTTATCCGCCCCATTTAGTAAAATTAAGTGAAGGTAAAATTACTCAGTCGTTTTAGCATCGTCGCCATTAATATCGTCAGCGTCTAGCTCTGCGTCATTATCTTTTAGTGGCGCTAATGGCCAACCACCAAGTTGCTGCCAACGATTTACGATTAAGCAATAAAGTTCAGCTGTACGCTCTGTATCGTAAAGCGCCGAATGAGCTTGGCTATTATCAAATTCAATGCCCGCTGCACGACAAGCTTTAGCCAATACTGTTTGCCCTAACGCGAGCCCTGCAAGTGTGGTTGTATCAAAGCTTACAAATGGATGAAATGGCGTGCGTTTAATGTTATTACGCTCTATTGCAGCATTTAAAAAGCCATGATCAAATGCGGCATTGTGCGCCACAATTACAGAGCGCTGACATCCGGCTGCTTTTTGTGCTTTACGCACAACTTTACAAATATCTTTAATAACTTCATCTTCAGGTAAGGCACCGCGCAGTGGCGAGAATGGGTCTATACCATTAAACTCTATAGCTGCTTGTTCTATGTTTGCGCCTTCAAAAGGTTCTACATGAAAATGCACGGTATGATCAATGCTAAGCAACCCTTCGTCATCCATTTTTAAAACAGAAACAGCAATTTCTAATAAAGCATCGGTGTTTTTGTTAAAACCTGCGGTTTCAACATCAATAACCACTGGAAAAAAGCCGCGAAAGCGTTTTGCGAAAAGTGTTTGCTCAGTATTTGCCATAGTATTCTTGGTTTGTAGGTATAAGCCCTCTATTATGTCAAAAGTGAGGGCCTTTCGGCTAGTAGCTTGCAAGATTAATTACACCTAAAATTATAGGCATGTAATTTGCTTTACATTCATAGCTAGCTAAGCATAATTTACTTTTAATAGTAATTACGCTGCATTTTGCCAAATTATTGGCATGCCTGATTTATTGGAGAATACCCCATGACATTTAAGTCGTTATTTATTAGCCTAAGTATTACTGGTGTACTGTTAAGCAGTAGTGCCTACGCTGCTATGCGCCAATACACTGCAAACCAAGACAACTCAAATTGGGAAGTAGTTAAAACAACGCGCTTACAATGCCAATTAAATCATGAAGTTCCATATTACGGCGAAGCCATTTTTAAAGCTTCAGCAAGTAAAAACAAAAACCTAACCTTTAATTTAGATATGGTTGTACGCCCAGATAATTACGCTATTGCTGGTTTAAAAGCAGTTCCACCGTCTTGGCGAGCAGGCTTACCGGCCCGTGATATTGCTAACATGAAACTACTTAAAAAGTTTGACGGTGAACTTGGCAACAAAACAGCTTGGGAAATGCTAACCGAACTAGAAAAGGGCTACTACCCTACTTTTTACTATCAAGACTGGCAAAACAGTGCCGATAAAATTGCCGTTGGTATATCGAGCGTTAATTTTAAACAAGCTTATTGGGCATTTTTACAGTGTCGGGATGAGTTACTCCCCTACAGCTTCGAAGATATTTCATTTACTGTTATGAACTATCAATCGAACAGCAGTAAATTAACTAAGTCATCTCAACAACGTTTAAATAAAATTGCTGAATATTTAAAAAATGACGTGAGCATTGAATCTATTAGTATTGATTCATATACCGATAGCTACGGTGGACGTTGGAATAACTTAGATCTTTCGCGCAAGCGTGCTAAAACAATAAAAGATTACATGGTGAGTTTAGGTGTAGATGAAGCAAAAGTTCAAACAACCGGTTTAGGCGAAAAACGCTTTGTAGATACCAACGACAATATTTTAGGTCGCGACAAAAACCGCCGTTTAATTATTCAAATAGCTAAAATGTAATACTTAAGGGCATTTAGCCCTTAATGTTTAATTTATTTCGCTTAAAAAATTTATCACCAAATTGAAATACACCTAAGCTAATTAAAATAATAACAGCACCAATAATTAACTCCTTACTAAGTGATTCATTATTAAGCCAAGCACCCAAGCCTAAAGCAAAACTTGGCGTAATAAGTGTAGTAAGCGATACCGTACTAGCATTTAGGTTTTGCAATACATGAAAGTAAGCTAATGCCCCTATTAGCGACCCAAATATACCCAAGTAACCAATAGCCCATAAAGACTTAGCACTCCAACTATCTATATGTAATTCACCATCAAGCAACCACCAAGCCATAAAAAATAAAGGAGTTACAAAAACTAAAGCACCAAATGTGGTCGCCATAGGATGAATTGCTATTTGTACACGTTTTATCATCACGCCACTTAGACTAAAAAAACACACAGCCATAAACACATACAGTAAGCCTAGCCCTTGAGTTTGTGAGTTTTGTACTTGGTTATAACTTACAAAATATAAGCCGATTAAAGCGCACGCTAACGAAGCTAACTTAATTGGGCTAAATTTAGGTTCATTTAATAACTGTTGAGCAAGCAACCCCGACAAAATAGGCGCCAAGCCAAACATAAGCGAAATAATACCTGAAGGGACTGTTTTAGCTGCCATATAACTCAGTAACATGCCGCCAAAAATACCTATACTCGAATAAAAATAAAGTAGGCATGCATTTTTACTCCAAGGTACTCTAATGTTTGTAATGGCAACAATTAAGCCACCCAAAAACAATCCCACCAGCATACGCATTAATACAGCAAGCGTTGGCGATACAGTTTCACTACTCCATACAATACCCAGCGGAGTAGTAGACCATATAAGAACCATTAAAAAATAGGATGCTTTAATTGGCACGCGCCATTCCTTGCTAAGTAATTAAAATAAATGATGTTAAATTATACATTTAAAATGCTGATTGATACTTACTTAATCACTTTTTAATATGTTAAAAAACAGTTTTAAATTAGAAGCTGCGGTTTAATTGCAGTATTTTATTACAAAACTATTTAAGTTTTGGCAAACTAGTTATATCGTGCATATCTCTCACGATTTATCAGGATTATTAAGTGCTTAAAAATAAAACAATAGGTAGCATGTTAATTGTTGCAGGAACAACCATTGGTGCAGGCATGTTGGCACTTCCAATCGCTTCTGCGGGCTTAGGCTTTACTACTGCGCTTATACTCATTGTAGGAAGTTGGATGCTAATGACCTACACAGCATTGCTTATGTTAGAACTACACCAATATGCACCACGCGATGCAACTTTAAATACCTTAGCAAAGTTATGGCTTGGCAAACGCGGGCAATATATTGCTAACTTTTCGATGGTATTTTTATTTTATGCTCTATGCGCTGCTTATATTGCAGGTGGAGGCGCGCAACTACAAGAGAGAATAAATACTGGCTTTAATGTAAGTATAGCTCCACAATTTGGCTCAATTTTACTAGCAATTGTAATTGCGAGTGTAGTAACACTTGGCACAAGTAAGGTGGATCAATTTAATAGAGTGCTTTTTACTATAAAAATGATTGTATTAGGCAGCCTGTTTTATATGCTATCGCCGTATGTGCAAAGTACGCATTTATTAGAAATGCCTGTAGAGCAAGGTTTAATTCTCTCGGCTATTCCGGTTATATTTACCTCGTTTGGTTTTCATGGATCTATTCCTTCTATTGTTAAGTACGTAGGTCTTGAAATAAAAGTACTACGTAATGTAATGATTGCAGGTGCTGCATTACCATTGGTGATTTATATTTTTTGGCAGTTATTAAGCCAAGGAGTTATGAGCCAAGAGGATTTACTTAACAGTGAAGGACTCAGTGGATTTGTTGCAAGTGTTGCGAGTATTGCTCATAGCCCTAATGTGGCAATTGCCGTTAAACTCTTTGCAGACTTAGCGCTCGCAACTTCATTTTTAGGTGTGAGTTTGGGTTTATTCGACTTTTTTGCTGATGCCTTTAAAAAAGGTGATAACAAAACAGACCGTATTAAAACTGCATTAATTACCTTTATCCCACCTCTCGGTTTTGCAATATTTTATCCTCAAGGATTTATTATGGCACTGGGATACGCTGCAATTGCATTAGTAGTACTTGCGATATTCTTACCTGTGGCAATGGTTTATAAACAACGAGCTTCATCAGAAAAAACAGGTTATAAAGTAAAAAGCGGGAATATAGGGCTTGGTATAGCCGCTGTATGCGGTATAACAATTATTGCTGCGCAGTTTATGCAAATGGCTGGGCTTATTCCTGCAATTGGTTAGAAGTAGTTTCTCTTTATTTAAATTTCGCTAAAAAAAACCGCACATCATTATTAATGATGTGCGGTTTTTTTATTAACTGCGTTTATTTACAAACGTCAGCTACAGCATTCGAAAAGTATTCAATATTTGATTTACTAACACCAGCTACATTTACACGGCTAGAACCAACAATATAAATACCGTATTCTTTTTGTAGGCGAGCAATTTGCTCTTTATTAATACCTAAGAAAGAAAACATACCATTTTGACGCTCAATGAATGAGAAGTCTTGAGCAATATCTTTAGTTGCTAAGCTTTCTTTAATTAAAGTACGTAGACCATTTATGCGACTACGCATTTCATCAAGCTCTGAATGCCACATTTGTGTAAGCTCAGTGCTACTTAAAATAGTATTAACAATATCTGCACCATGCGCTGGTGGCATTGAGTAAATACTACGTACAACACTTAACATTACCGAGTTTGAAATATCAGCTGTCGCACTGTCTTTTGCAATAAGTGAACATGCACCAATACGCTCGCGGTACAAACCAAAGTTTTTAGAGCATGAAGAACAAATAATGAGTTCTTCTACTGCATCGGCTAAAATACGTAAGCCACGTGCATCTTCTTCAAGTGAAGCACCAAAGCCTTGGTATGCAATATCAACAAGTGGTGTAAAGCCCACTTCTTTTGCAAGTTCAGCAACTGTGTTCCACTGTGTTTCGTTTAAATCCATACCGCTTGGGTTATGACAACACGCATGTAGTAAAACCACATCACCTTTTGGCACTTTTTGAAGTGTGTTTATCATTTCGTCAAACAGTAAGTCTTTATTCTCGTAATCGTAATATGGGTATTCTTTTACCGTTAAGCCAGCAGCTTCAAATAAGCTAATATGATTAGCCCACGTTGGATTAGTTACCCACACTGTAGCATCTTTATTACAGCGCTTAATAAACTCAGCGGCAACGCGAAGTGCACCAGTACCACCAGGAGCTTGTGCTGTACGCACTCGATTAGCTAATAATGCTTTATGCTCGCCAAGTAACAGGCTTTCCATTTTTTGACAATAATCTAAATTACCCGCTAAACCAATGTAAGATTTGCTAGTTTCGTTTTCAAGGCGAAACGCTTCAGCTTTTTTAACCGATTTTAATACCGGCGTATTGCCTTGCTCATCTTTGTAAACACCTACACCTAAGTCAATTTTATTAGGGTTGGTATCTTGTTTATAGGCCGCCATAAGGCCAAGAATAGGATCTGTTGGTAATGGTTTTAATACTGAGAACATTGGCTATCTCTTATCGTTATTTAGGGGTTAGCTGTTGGTTTAAGCTTAACATAAAAGCACATCATATTGACTAGTGTTATTTACACTAGAAAGTGAGGAATTTTAATACAGCATGCGATTAATATCGCTAGAGACTTTTCATCAAAAAAGTCATTTTTAAATGCCTCTGCATCAACAATCCCTACACATTCGTTATGTGAATTAAAAAGGGGTAAGCATGCTTCTGACTTTACTTTTGGATCGCACGTATAGTATTCGCCACCTTGAGCTAAATATTGCTCAACATTATTAATAACACGCCCTGTGTTTGATAAAGCAACTTGAACATTATTACTACCCGCTGCAAATGCTTCAGTTAAAGGAAATAAAGAACGACTTGGCACGCCATGATAAGCCAACTTTAATAACTGCTTACCATCGCTTGTGTTTGTTGACTGATATATTCCATACCAATCAACACCTGTTTGTTGTTCAATGTAATTAACTATGTTTTGTAAGTTAGCAAGCTTAGCTTGTGTTGCCTCATCTTTCTTTACATAGTCAGTTAACTTAAATGGTTCATCTTGAAGGTAACCAAATAAACTACATGCTCCGCCCTCCCCTAGCTCTGGGATTTGATACTGCCAACAAACTTCTGGCAAAGATGAGCTTGCAAGGTATTGCTCAAGCTTTTCGAGCTCAGTTACAATTAGGTTTGAGTCAATACTAAGTTGTGCTTTTTGTAGGTAAGAAGAAATCATTTAGCCATCCATACTTCTAAAGTTTCAAGAATAATAGCATGGATATTTTTAGAGAGCTAGAGCATGTTGAGCTTTCAGGATCAGAATTTATTATATTTAGAGTAATTAAATAATGGCGAGTAATTTGTAACCTAATGCATAATTAAAAGGGAGTAAAAAAGCCATGCTCGTAAGAAAGGTCTTTAAACAGTCGCTGTATTATTTATGTGGCGCTTTTGTCTCTTTATAAGGAGCTTACATACCCCTTGCTGTACAAAAGCATATAACTATTAAGTAGACTACGAAACACTAACTCCTCTAACTTAGCTTGTAACACATTTCCACTTGATTCCCACTTGCGTTATACGTCACTTTTTCTGCAATTTCCTCTAATAGAGAAAGACCTCTACCAAACTCATTGTTACTACTTGAAAGTTCATGTGGTTTGCTATTAAACCCTCGTCCTGAATCACAAATAATAAAATATAAACTCAGTGTGTCTGGGCAATAACGCATATCAATAATAATCATTGCGTCAGCTAATGAGGCGAGTGCTTTTTCTCGCATTTCATAGTATTTGAAAAAACCATCATCTTGTTGTTTAATATTCGAATCTAGTCCCAATACGCCATGATCAAGCGCATTATTATAAGCTTCCGAGAGAAGTAAAAATATATTTGAACGATGTGCATTTAACCCCCCTACACTACTTAAAATATTAACCACATCATAAACAGGATCCGTTTGCTTTATTTGTTTGGCGTTTAAACTTAGTGATAAATTAAATGCCAATGTAGAAAAAGCTTCTCGTGCTTTTTCTTCTGGTGCTAAAGGTAAGCAATTAAGCAAAACAATACTTACATCATCTTCTTGCTTACTCCCATCTGCGAACCCACTAACATTATCAACAATGTCCTCACAGCTAACCATGGGTTTACTTTTTAATATTTGTAAAAAACGCTCTTCGCCAAAAAAAACATTATCTTTATTGCTTGTTTCTATAATGCCGTCAGTTGCTAAAGCTAAGCGTATTTGCGGGTTTGTTTCAAAGTGAATTACTTCATATTCAAACTCATGCTCATCTAAAATCCCCAATGCCATATGTTGAGATTCTAATGTTTGTTTAACATTACCTTCTCTATCAATTAAATAAGCATCCGGCAACCCACCTAACCATGCTGATATACTTTTACCTGAAGCACTAAGCTCTACAATTGTTGCAGCGCAAAACATATGTCCTGGTAACAAGTTATATAAAAGGATGTTTATTTCGCTGGCAATATCATTCACTGCCATGCCTTTTTGTACCATTGTATAAAACACGCGAGACGCAGGCAACGCACCTATCGCTGCAGCAAGACCATGACCTGTAAAATCACCAAGCATGCAATACAAGTTCCCTATTGGGCTTTGTGCGACTAAAAACATGTCTCCGTTAAACATAGAAGCTGGTGATAAATTAAAATCGAAATGCTCTTTGAACTTTCCTTGATTTTCTAATGAATTATTAAAAATATGTTCAATAATTTCATGTTCACGCTCGGTTTGATTATGATGATATTCAAGCAGCTTTTTTTGCTCATTCGCTTTTTTACTTAGCTCGCGAGTACGACTGTGGGCTTTGATTTTTGCATATAAAATGACTTTTTCAAAAGGCTTACGAATAAAGTCATCACCACCAACCTCTAAACAACGCTCAAAACTAGCTTGATCATCTAATGATGTAATAAAAATAATGGGTAGATATACTTCACTAAAGTATTTCTTTATTTTTTGTGCTGTTTCAAACCCATCCATTACAGGCATTAATACATCGAGTAAAACAATATCTATAGGCTCTTTCTCAAGTACCTTTAAAGCCTCGAGACCATTATAAGCCATAGATATTTTATACCCTTCAAGCTCTAGCATTTTGCTTAGCAAAATGCGGTTAAGCGCCTGATCATCTACAATTAGCACATGGGTCATTAGGAAATATCAAACTTTTTATCAAAACGTGAAATCTGTAATATTTTCCTAAGTTGTGGTTGGCAGTTACTTATCTCAATTGTGCTAACTTGGCTCTCTATCGTTTTTTTCATATTTAGTAACATGCCAAGCGCTGAGCTATCCATGTATTCTGTTTCTCTTAAATCAATAACTACCTTAACTGTGCTTTTACTTATTTGCGCGTATGCCTGGCGAAAAGACTGCACTAAATTAAAATCAAACTTACCTTTAATTTGGATTGTTAGCGTAGTGCCATCAACTGATTCATTTTTAGTTAAACTCATATACGGTTCCTAATAATATTTCCTTTGAACTAAATATAACCTGTTAAAAGTAATTAGCAAAAATAAAAACACACAAGCGCAAATTTGCTATCATTTACGGCATTGTTTAATTCATTTTATCTATACAGGTTAGGTATGAGTGATAGTCAGTTAGTATATTCAACGGATATGGGGCGTATAACCCAGCCAAAACCAGAAAAAGAAGTGTCTGGTAAAGTTTTTAAAGATGGTTTTGTACGTATTGAGCGTCAAACAAAAGGTCGTAAGGGTAAAGGTGTTATGCTGGTTGTAGGTATAGAACCAAAGGAACATGATTTAAAAAAATTGGCCAAAACAATTAAAAGCAAAATGGGTCAAGGCGGCGCTGTTAAAGAGGGCGTAATTGAAGTTCAAGGTGATGACCGAGATAAATTGAAAGCGATTTTAGAAAGCTTAAAATTTAAAGTGAAAATTGCGGGAGGTTAATCCCGCAATTTTTATATTTATGAAAAAGTGAGGGGATCACCTAATTTTTCAAACAGGTGTGGTAAATCACCTTCAGGAATTGGCCTGCTAAAATAGTAACCTTGCACAATGAAACAATTATTATTTTGCAAAAACTGAACCTGCTCTATCGTCTCAACACCTTCAGCAACTACATTTAATTTTAATTTTTGTGCCATAGCAATTATAGCCGCTGTAATTTCCATATCGTTACTGTCTTCTGGTATATCTTTTACAAATGAGCGGTCAATTTTTAATATATCAACGGGGAATCGTTTCAAATAACTTAATGATGAGTAACCGGTTCCAAAGTCATCTATAGAGATTGAAATACCTAATGCTTTAAGTTCATGTAATTGCGTTATAGCAGCCTCTACATTTCCCATTAGCATGCTTTCTGTAAGCTCTAAATGAATCCGTTTAGCTGATACACCTGATCTAATAATCATTTTACTTAGTGTTGGAACTAAGCTTGCGTCTTTAAATTGGCGTGCAGATAAATTAACTGAAATATTATTTTCTCGCCCTTGCTCTTTCAGCCTGGCAGCAAAATTACATGACTCTTGTAATACCCATTCACCTAACTCAACAATTAAACCTGTTGCTTCTGCAATCGGAATAAATTTAGTTGGGCAAATAACGCCTTCGGTTGGATGAAACCATCTTAATAACGCTTCATAACCCACTACATTATTATTACGACTATCAACCTGAGGCTGATAATAAACAACAAACTGTTTTTCTTTTAAGCCTTGTCGAAGTTCATTTTCGATAAACAACCGCTCATTAGCGGCTGCATTAAGTTCTTGGCTATAAAAATGGAATGTATTACGCCCTTTTGCTTTTGCTTCGTACATCGCTAAATCAGCATGTTTTAATAGCTGGTCTTCTTCAAGGCTATCGTAAGGAGCCATTGTTATACCTATACTCGCACTCACAATAACTTCATTGCTACCAAGCTTAATTGGAACATTTAACGTTTTCTGAATTGTATTGGCTACATCTGTTGCGTGTGTTTGATTCTCTATTCCACTGAGTAAAACCGCAAATTCGTCTCCACCCAAACGTGCAATGGTATCTTCAGCTCTAAGGCGTTTTTTCAGCCTGTTAGCAACTTCGACTAATAGTTGATCGCCAGCATCATGTCCAAGCGTGTCATTTATGCGTTTGAACTCATCCAAATCAAAATAAAACAGCGCAAAGGCATAATGCCCTCGCTCTGCAAGTGCCATTGATTTGCGTAATTGCATTCTAAAAAATGTTCTGTTTGCTAAACCCGTTAACGTATCAAAGTATGCAAGTTGCTCCATTTTACGTTGGCTTTCTTTTACAAACGAAATATCTTGTGCAGAAGCTACATAACTCGTTATTTTACCGTCATCTTCATGAATTGGAGATACACTAAGCGACACCCATATAGGCTGTTTATCTAACCCTTGAATAAGTGTATCGCCTCGCCAATAATTTCTACTGCGTAAATCAATATCTATATCGTCAACTAAAATAGCCATTTCTGTCGCTATAATGTTTAGCAAAGGCGCTCTGTTAAAGTGTTTTTCTGGAAAACCAGTCATTTCAAGCATTTTAGGGTTTACGTACTCAATAATAAAGTTTTCATCTGTTATCACCACCCCAGTACCTGAAAAGGCAACGGCTTTAGATAGACGATTTGCCGCTTTTTCAGCAATTTCTTTTTCAGTAATACGTTGATTTAAACCATTTATAAGTTTACGAATTTCTACAGTCATGTCTCTAAATGAGCCATTAAGAGTACCAATCTCATCTTTATTTTCTGGTGGAAATTCAATTTGTAACTGCCCTTGACCAAAGCTTGTAACTGCATAAACCAAGGTATGAAGCCTGCGAAGTACAAGTTGATAAAGCGCTTGATGTAGTAACAAAGCAACTAAAATTGCATATAGAATAAAAAGTCCAAAAAACTTCAGCTTCAAATCTTGTAAAGCTGATAGTGTGGAAGAACGCTTTTTATAAACACCTATATACCAATCTAAATCGTCAATCTTACGAATATTAATAATATGTGCCTCATCATTTTCTTTAAATGAATTGGCATATTCAGGAAGATGCATTTTTATTGCTTCATTAATGATTGACTGTAGCTCATCATTAACAAAATCCTTTGAATTAAGTGCTTTGCCTTTAACTCCATAACTTGTTAATAGTTCAGGGGTTATATCTGGATGTGCTAACACTTGACCTTTACTATCAAATACCAGCAGATGCTTTTCTTTATCACCAACAGGCAAATGAGATATTAAAGTATTAAGTGCTATATCGTTGCCCGTTACACCTAATAATTCGTTATCAACATAAACAGGAACAAGTAAGCTAATTACCCACTTATGCCACACTTTATCAAAATACACTTGCGACCACTTAGGCTCGCGAGTTGAAGTACTCTCACCTGTTGCATAGTTAAAACTAGAACCGCTTTTAAATTTATATCCCGCAGGTGTATTTAATGCCCAATCGGGTGGCGATATGCGAATAAAATTGTCTTGTGTAATAAGGTAAAAATTAAAAAAGTCGTGTACTAAGGTCGGTGCAATTATTCGCCATAACGACTCTGAATCATTTATTAACTGTTTATAAAATGGTGAATAATTTTCTTGAGGTAGGTAAGCAGCAGATAAACCGTCTGGTGATGCACTTCTAATTGAGCCATCGTTATTAAATTGTAATTGCGCTTTGTTTTTAAGGTCAATTGATTGTTGTTTTGAAAAAAGTTGTTCTGTTACTACATTGTTAGCTTGCTGAGCAATATTTTCTTTTGTTTTAATGCGTTCATTAAATTGGTTTATTAATAAATCAGTAGAGCTTTTTAGTACTTCGTGCTCTTCAAATACGAGTTGCTTTTCTTCTGATTTAAGCATTAAAGCAGCAGCACACACACCCGCAATCAAACAAATTGCAGAAATAAGCAGCGATAATTTTACACTTAAAGAATTCAATCCAAAACGCGATGGAGGGCGTCGATACACCACAGGCGAACCTTATTATTAGTAATTGTTATTATTTGAGTTTGTAGTTAGGAAATATACCAGATCCAGACCTTAATTATAAATTTTTTGTTAACTTTTTAAAAAATCACACTCGTTAAAAAATAAATATGACTTAACGTATTATTTAAGTACAAACTCTTTATTGACATTACTTGCAACTCTACATACATTGCTACGATGAATATTATTTACTCAAACATATTTTTTTCGTTTTTTAGCTTCTTTATATAAAAGAGGCTGATCTGTTTGTGAGATAAAATCAATCGAATAGTAAAGCCTCCCAACTGGGAGGCTTTTTTGTTTTTGCTGTGTAATCACGGCTTATTTTTTTGGAATGAGGAAACCAAAATGACAAATGATGTATTAAATACCCTAAGACACGATATAAATGAGATAGACTCCGACCTGCTTGTGTTATTAGCTAAACGTCGCCGGATTAGTCACGGTGTGGTTGAATACAAAATTGCCAATAACAAACCAATTCGCGATGAAGCACGTGAACTTGCATTATTAGAAAAGCTAATTGGCTACGGTAAATCACTTGGTTTAGATGCTTACTACGTAAACAATGTTTTTCAAACTATTTTGGAAGACTCTGTTTTACATCAACAAGCGATGCTGCAAAAAAACTTAAACCCAGATGCACTTACTGAAACCCATCGTGTTACTTATTTAGGCGGTCAAGGTTCATATAGTCAATTAGCATGTCACAAATATTTTAGCCGTCGCCCAGGAAAACTCATTGAAATTGGCTGTACCTCGTTTGACGAAATAACGAGTAAAGTAGAGAACGGTCAAGCTGACTTTGGGTTACTTCCTATCGAAAATACAAGCTCAGGTAGTATCAATGAAGTATTTGATTTATTACAACATGCTCAAGTTTCGATTGTAGGTGAAGTAACTCATAGTGTTGAACACTGCCTTCTAACGGTACCAAACACAGAGCTAAGTCAACTTACTAAAATATTCGCTCACCCTCAGCCGTTTGCGCAATGTAGCCGTTTTTTACAAGGGCTTGGCGATTTACAACACGAAACCTGCGACTCAACATCAAGCGCACTACAGTCGGCATTAACTACACCAAATAGTGCAGCAATTGGCTCTGCACAGGCTGGTAAAAACGTAGGGTTAGAAGTAATTAAGTCAAACCTTGCGAATCAAAGCGAAAATCATAGTCGCTTTATTGTTGTTTCTCGTAAGCCTTTACAAGTTTCAAATCAGATACCAACTAAAACAAGTTTAATTATGTCAACAAAGCAACAAGCTGGTTCATTGGCTGATGCCTTAATGATTTTTAAACAGCACAAAATAAACTTGGTTAAGCTTGAGTCTCGTCCTATGCCTGGTAACCCATGGGAAGAAGTGTTTTATGTGGACTTAGAAGCAAACCTAGCCGATAGCCAAGTAAAAGAAGCCCTAGAAGAGCTAAAAGAATACACGCAATACGTTCGTATACTTGGGTGTTACCAGAGTGAATCACTCCAAGCAGTTAGCGTTAATACTTAGAATCTATATAGCATTGCCGCATACTAAAAAGGTCTATTTGTAATAAATAGACCTTTTTAATAACTCAAACGAGTTAGCAATACTATTAGCTTACCAATTTAATCAAGCACTTTTGCATCATTAGCTTTATTTAATAGGCTTCTGCTTTGTGTTAAAAAGTGCTCAGTTGAATCTGAAAAATATACCTTAGCGTCAGCAAAAGCATCAATAAGTGCACTTTTATCTCCTGCTTTTAGTTTATCCAGCGTTTGTGCAAATGTATCTTGGTATTGCGCGAGTAAATTTTCGACATCGTCAAATTGCGCCAACATAATATCTGAATACAGCTCTGGAGATTGAGCAAACAAACGCCCTACCATCATTAATTCAAGCTGATAAATTGGTGACGAACAGCTGCGTAACTCTTCTAGTGTATGGCTTTGCTTTGCTAAAAACTGTCCGTAAACAAACGTTGTTAAATGGCGCATTACTTGGATTATTTGCATTGCTTCATCGTGTTTTTTTGCATTCAGCTCTACAAGTTGGCAACCCCATACCTGTAACTGATTTAATAACCCTTTAGCTGCGCTAGGGTCTCGTCCTTCACAAACCACTACAGTTTGTTTTACCCAATGTGATATATCTGGACCAAACATAGGATGAAGTCCAACAACGGGACCACTATGTGCTGCTTTTAATGCTTTTATTGGCGCTTGTTTAACCGATGTAATATCTACTAATAGACAATCATCGTCGAGTTTAGGTAAATCGTTAACCACTTTTTCTAATGAGTTAATTGGCACACTAATTAAAACGAGCTTTGCACCTTTTAAAATATCTACTGCTTGTGATTGATTATGTTTATCGAGGGATTTTACTTCATAACCAGAACGCTCAAATTGTTTAGCAAACAATTTACCCATAACACCTTCCCCACCAACAATAACAATTGGTGAAAGATCACATGCAACACAAGCAAGTTTAGACTGCTGATTTTGATACGCTTCGCGCATCATTCGTCTAAGTATATCTTCAACTAAATCTGGGCTTACATTTTGATTTATTGCTTCTTGGCGTCTTGCTGCTAATAACTGAGCTTCTCGCTCTGGATCATGCAATGGCGCACCCGTTTGTTGTTTAAACGCACCTATTTTTTGAGTGATTCCATTACGTCTTGCAAGTAAGGCAACCAGTTGAGTATCGCATTCATCTATACCATCTCTTAACTGGGCTAAATCTATAATATCTGCCACGTTCTTGTCCCACCTTAAAACATTAAATCGTAAATTTAAATTTACATATAAGTAAACTAATCAATACGATAAATACTAACAGGATACGTTAGCTGTTAAAAGAGCAGATCTAGTTTAGTAAACAAAAAGTGAGGTAAAAAGGCAAAGCCGTATTTAATGGATGTTATTACTTATAATTCTAATTAAATTGAAATATTGGCTCTACAGATTAAAGCTTACAATCTTTAAGTAGTTTTATATAAAGCAGTTATATTTTGGGCTCTACACCTCTTAAATCATAACTAGATACTTATGATGTTATTAGGTTGAGTAAATAAGTGACTTTTAATGCGGTGAGCTATTTAATTTTTTAGAACATCTAATGCAGGAATAAAACTGGTATTAAATACAACTAATATAAATACAGTTTAATGTGACTACTTTATTAATTATAAATTTATTTATAAAAACCAAAACGGGCTGCATCCCAAAGGATGCAACCCGTTTTTTTGCGTTGATAAATAACGCGTATTAGTTAAGCTTTTCTCTAATACGTGCAGATTTACCAGAACGCTCACGTAGATAGTAAAGCTTAGCACGGCGAACTGCACCGCGACGCTTAACTGTTACGCTATCAATAAGAGGGCTGTGCGTTTGGAATACACGCTCAACGCCTTCACCGTTCGAAATTTTACGAACTGTGAATGCTGAGTGAAGACCACGATTACGCTTAGCGATTACAACACCTTCAAAGGCCTGTAGACGCTCTTTTGCACCTTCTTTTACTTTTACCTGTACAACCACTGTATCACCAGGGCCAAATGCAGGTACGTCTGTTTTAAGCTGCTCATCTTCAAGCGCTTTAATAATATTTTGGTTTACTTTTGCCATTATGTTTCTCACTTTCCTAGGTGTAACTGTCTTCTAGCCACAAGCTTTTTGGTACTCTTGCTGAAATTTCGCGAGTAATACCGCTTGCTCCTCAGTCAGAGCTAGGTTATGCAACAAGTCAGGACGTCGTAGCCAAGTTCTACCTAATGACTGCATAAGCCGCCATTTTGCTATCTCTTGGTGGTTTCCACTGAGCAATACAGCAGGCACCTGTTTGTCGTCCAATGTTTCTGGTCGTGTATAGTGTGGACAATCTAACAAGCCATCCGAAAATGAATCTTGTTCTGCTGACTGGTTATGACCTAACACACCTGGCACCAATCGCGCTACTGCGTCAATTAATGTCATGGCAGGTAGTTCACCACCACTCAAAATAAAATCACCAATTGACCATTCTTCGTCAACGTATGACTCTATTATTCTCTCATCTATACCTTCATAGCGACCGGCAATCAAAATCAGTTTTTTAGAGTTAGCGAGTTCGCTAGCGCCTTGCTGATCAAGTTTGCGCCCTTGCGGGGACATATAAATTACTTTAGCACCATCACCAGCTGCTTTTTTAGCTTCGGCAATCGCTTTTTTTAATGGCTCAACCATCATTAACATACCAGGTCCGCCCCCGTAAGGACGGTCATCTACGGTTCTATGCTTATCTAAAGCGTAGTCTCGTGGATTCCAGCAGTTAAAATCAATTAAGCCATTTTTTACTGCGCGACCGGTAACACCTTGGTCTGTAATAGCGTCAAACATGTCTGGAAAAAGGCTTATCACCCCTACCCATAATGAACTAATTTGCGTCATTAAAAACCAGGATCCCAGTCTACGGTAATTTCTCTTGCGTCGTATTTAACTTCTTTAATAACTGAATCAGTTAAAAAAGGAATCAAACGCTCAGCTTGACCAAATGCGTCTTTACTGTTTGCTTTCACAACCAGTACGTCATTTGATCCTGTCTCCATCAGGTCATCAACAATACCTAAGCTATAACCTTTATCGGTTACAACAGACATGCCAATGAGATCTCGCCAATAGAACTCACCTTGCGGGAGTTCTGGTAAATGCGCTGCATCCATTGAGATTTCAGCATGGGTATAAGCCATTGCTTCGTCTCGGTCGTTTACCTGCGCAAATTTAGCGATAAAGCCTTTGTTGTGGCGACGCCAGTCGACCACTTCTAAGGACTGCCATTTACCTTGCTGCCCTATCAACCACGGGCTGAAATCGAAGATCCCTACGGGATCATCAGTAAATGAATGTACCTTAAGCCAGCCCTTTATACCATATGGGGCACCGAGCTTTCCTACGACAATTATTGATGAGGTGTTCTCTTGACTCATGGTTACACTTACGCCTATTAAGCCGCTTTACGAGCGTCTTTTACTAACTTAGCTACGCGATCTGAAAGAGATGCGCCCTGACCTACCCAGTGTTCAACACGTGGTAAATCTAAACGAATTTTTTCTTCTTGACCTGAAGCAATTGGGTTAAAAAAGCCTACTTTCTCGATGAAGCGACCGTCACGCGAGAAACGGCTATCCGCAACCACAATTTGATAGAAAGGGCGTTTTTTAGCGCCACCACGTTGCAAACGAATAGTTACCATACCGTCCTCTATAAAGATTGACTGTTTTCATTAATAAGATTTACTCCCCAGAATGGGGAGCTGGGGAATTGTACGAGTTTTTGGCAATAACGCAAGTAAGAAGTGAACCTAAAAGGCAGTTTAGTAGGTTAAACCGTGATCTCAACGACAAATAAGGGTTAAAGGTGTATTACATGCATAATTTATTCAACAAAAAAGGAGCTATTTGCTCCTTTAAATATGATTCGCTATTATTTTAAAAAGTAACTTAATGGTACTTTTTAAAATTTAGGACCACCGCCACCCATCATTCCAGGTGGTAACATGCCTTTCATACCACGCATCATTTTGGTCATGCCGCCTTTACCTTTCATTTTTTTCATCATTTTTTGCATTTGCGTAAATTGCTTAAGCAACTTATTAATCTCTTGTACTTGTGTACCAGAGCCTGCTGCAATACGTTTTTTACGCGAACCTTTAATGATTTCTGGGCGAGCACGTTCTTTTTTAGTCATCGAGCTAATAATGGCTTCCATTTGAATAAATGTTTTATCGCCCATTTGACCTTTAACTGCATCTGGTAAGTTAGACATACCTGGAAGCTTATCGAGCATAGACATCATGCCACCCATGCTTTTCATTTGCTTTAATTGATCAGCAAAATCATCAAGGGTAAACCCTGCACCTTTAAATACTTTTTCAGCAACTCTGGCAGCTTGCTCTTTATCTACTTTCATCTCGACTTCTTCGATTAATGAAAGTACATCACCCATGCCTAAAATACGCGACGCTATACGGTCTGGATGGAAAGGTTCTAGTGCATCAGTACGCTCACCAACACCCATGAACTTAATAGGCTTACCCGTAATGTGACGAATAGATAAAGCAGCACCACCACGTGCATCACCATCGGTTTTTGTTAATATAACACCGGTAAGTGGTAATGCTTCGTCAAATGCTTTTGCTGTATTTGCCGCATCTTGACCTGTCATTGCATCAACAACGAACAAGGTCTCAATTGGATTGATTGCTTTGTGAAGATCTTTAATCTCGTCCATCATGTCGCTATCAACATGTAAACGACCGGCTGTATCAACTAATACAACATCAATAAATTTCTTTTTCGCATGAGATATTGCTGCTGTAGCAATATCTACTGGCTTTTGCGATATATCACTTGGGAAAAAATCAACACCAACTTCTTCTGCAAGTGTTTCTAACTGTTTGATTGCCGCTGGACGGTACACGTCGGCGCTCACTACAAGTACAGATTTTTTCTTACGTTCTTTTAAAAACTTCGCTAGTTTAGCTACGCTGGTTGTTTTACCTGCACCTTGTAAACCGGCCATCATAACAACAGCTGGCGGCTGTGCATTTAGGCTTAGCTCTTCATTAGCCTCACCCATGGCTTTTTCGAGTTCTTCACGTACTATTTTTACAAATACTTGGCCAGGGCTTAGGCTTTTTGTAACTTCTACACCTACAGCACGCTCTTTAACTTGTTTTACAAAATCGCGTACAACAGGCAACGCCACATCGGCTTCTAAAAAAGCCATACGCACTTCACGAAGAGTGTCTTTAATATTATCTTCAGTCAGGCGGCCACGACCACTGATATTTTTTAAGGTTTTACCTAATCGTTCTTGGAGGTTCTCAAACATGAATCGGTTCCGATAAGACGTTATATCAAACCTAATCAAAGGTCTTTATATGCAGACACTTAATTGATGAGATTGATATTATTAAATTTGAATTAAAAACAGTATACCGTAAATGGTGCCGGACAATACAGTGTTCAAGTGCAGCTAGTTGAGTTTCTTTTTTTAAGGTCTATCCATTTGCTTTGCTATAAAATACAATGGTTGTATAACAACAAGATTTTTTTGACTCAAATTAAGTGGCCAAGCACAATGCTGATTATTAGTTTAACTATTATTGCCAGTTTATTTTATGTGTTAGCAACGTCTCACGTGCTATCACGACTGTTTCATAAACAAGGTCCTAGCCAAAAAGTAACTGTAATACTAAGTACGGTTGCAATAGTGGCGCATATGCTGTTGTTGGTAAATTCTGTATTTCGTTCCGACGGTCAAGATTTAAGTATTGTTAATGTGGCTTTATTAACCTGTTGGGTCATTGTTGTATCAGTTACAACCGTCTCGTTAAAGTTTCCGGCTACGTTACTGTTGCCTGTGGTATATGCTTTTGCAGCTCTGTTAAGTATTGCCAGCTTATTTATTCCTCACCATATTTTATTGCAAAGTATTAATGTTGAAGTAGGTCTCGTTACTCATATTTCATTATCTTTACTTGCTTACTGTATTTTAATCATTGCTACTTTATATGGTGTACAGTTTTACTTTATTGATAAACGCTTAAAACGTAAAGACCTTGCTATAGTGCATAGTCATCTACCTCCTCTAATGGTAGTTGAACGCCAATTATATCAATTACTTAATTTGGGCACTATATTGCTTACCTTAGCATTGTTGTCAGGGTTTATATTTCTTGATGGAATGTTTGCAAAAGAGTTTATACACAAAACGATATTGTCATTAATCGCATGGGCAATTTTTGCGATAGCTGCATTAGGACATATGAAACAAGGATGGAGAGGAAAACCAGTCGTTATTACCATCATGGTCGCAGCATTTATCCTCACACTTGCTTATTTTGGTAGCCGTTTCATACAAGAAGTAGTACTTAATAAGTTTTAACTTGACTCTGCTTGCTCACTCTAGCTTAATACGCATTGATTTATAAGAAAAGGATCCATCGTTGGACGACATATCGACAAGTACCCTGTTTATCATCTTAGGTTTATTGGTGCTTTTTTCTGCTTATTTTTCGGGTTCAGAAACCGGAATCATGTCAATCAATCGTATACGTCTGCGACATCTTGCTAAACAAGATCATCGTGCAGCTAAACGAGTCAGTAAACTACTTAGCCGTCCGGATAGGCTTATAGGTTTAATATTAATTGGTAACAACTTAGTCAATATTGCTGCAGCTCAAGTAGCTACTATTATTGGTATTCGTTTGTATGGTGATTTAGGTATTGCTATTGCGACCGGGGTATTAACTCTCGTTATACTTATATTTGCTGAGGTAACACCAAAAACACTTGCAGCTTTGTATCCTGAAAAGGTGGCATTTCCAAGCTCTGTTGTTTTAAAAGGTCTATTAAAAATATTATTCCCATTTGTGCTTATTATTAACTGGTTAACGAATGGTTTATTACGATTGTTTGGTATAACAACAGCACAAATAGAAGAGCACAGCTTAAGTAAAGAAGAATTAAAAACAGTGGTTAACGAATCAGGTGCCCTACTTCCTGCTCGCCATCAAAGCATGCTAACTTCGATTTTAGATTTAGAACAAGTAACCGTTGAAGATATTATGATCCCACGTAATGAAATTGTGGCGATAGATATTAACGATGAATGGAAATTAATTAGCAGACAACTTACATACTCACAACACACTCGTGTATTACTCTACCGAGATAATATTGATGATGCTGTAGGTTTCATTCACTCACGCGACGCACTTCGTTTACTTACAAAAGAGCAATTTGATAAGCCTTCGTTACTACGTGCCGTACGTGAAATTTACTTTATTCCAGAAGGTACGTCACTAAACACCCAGCTATTAAAGTTTCAACAATCCAAAGAACGTATTGGCTTAGTTGTTGATGAATATGGTGACATTCAAGGTCTTGTAACACTCGAAGATATTTTGGAAGAAGTGGTAGGCGATTTCACAACAACACAAACACGTACACCTAGTGAAGAGGTTACAACTCAAACAGATGGTTCGTGTATTGTTGATGGCGGTGCAAACGTTCGTGATTTAAATAAAGAGATGGGCTGGGATTTCCCACTTGATGGACCTAAAACACTTAGCGGACTAATTATCGAATACCTAGAAAACATCCCTGATGCTAATATCAGTTTACGTATTGCGGGTTATCCTGTTGAAGTACTCGAAGTAAAAGAGAACATGATAAAACAGGTTAAAATACTGCCTAATAAACGAAAGCATTAAAACTAAAAAAGGAGCCCAATGGCTAATGCCGATCAGTTAAGAAATATTTAACGATCCATTGACCGATCTTCTGGTTAGTTTATAAAGGCTTCTGAATTTATTTAGGAGCCTTTTATTTTGCAACTCACTACCGCACTTTCTCTAGCCAATAGCTACGCACCCAATTCAGAAGGCTTAGGTCAGCTGAGTGATTTTTTATGCCCTGAGTTTATCAAACAATGCGCAGAAACAGCTGGTGTCGCGACGATAAGAAAAAGAAGGCTTCCTGTTGAGATGGCCGTTTGGACAGTCATTTGTATGTCGTTTTATCGTGAAGACCCACTGTGGAGTAT
>NZ_JADYXF010000020.1:0-85818 GCF_015864385.1 Pseudoalteromonas sp. SWXJZ94C | reverse complement strand
GGCGCAGGAGGATTCGAACCTCCGACCGCTCGGTTCGTAGCCGAGTACTCTATCCAGCTGAGCTATGCACCCACTTTCATAGATTGCTTATTTAAACTCTAAGCAGAGCGTATAAATTCAGACATAAAAAAACCGATTTCCATCGGTTTATTTTTCTTACACTTTAAAAGCGTATGAAAACATGAAAGTGGTGGGCGCAGGAGGATTCGAACCTCCGACCGCTCGGTTCGTAGCCGAGTACTCTATCCAGCTGAGCTATGCACCCACTTTCATTTTTACTTTACTCGTTTTTACTCTAAGTGAGAGTCTATAAAGTGGTGGGCGCAGGACGTATCTTGTAAGAATGAACCTCCGACCGATTGGCTTTAGCCAATACTTTACTTTTTTATACTCTAAGTATGAGTCTATAAAGTGGTGGGCGCAGGAGGATTCGAACCTCCGACCGCTCGGTTCGTAGCCGAGTACTCTATCCAGCTGAGCTATGCACCCACTTTATAGTTTACTTATTTTAACTCTAAGTAGAGCTTTTGCTTATTTAGACTCTAAGCGAGTTATTAAAGTATGGTGGGCGCAGGAGGATTCGAACCTCCGACCGCTCGGTTCGTAGCCGAGTACTCTATCCAGCTGAGCTATGCACCCATACTTTAAAACTTTACAAAACACGCCATTAAAAGAAATGGTGGAGAGGGAGGGATTCGAACCCTCGATAGAGCTACAAACTCTATACTCCCTTAGCAGGGGAGCTCCTTCGGCCACTCGGACACCTCTCCGTCTTGTGGGGCGTATAATAAAGATTTCAGAAAATATGTCAAACACTTTTCTACCAAAAGTGGCTATATGGTTATAGATTGTCCACAAGGTTGGCTTTTAAGTGTAATTAGTTTGAAAATTAAACGTTTCCTGAATTTTTATCGGTGTTATTTACACCTAACACAGGGATTAAATCATCCGATAAGTTTGCAAGGTACTGCTCTTGGTATCCTAATTGCTGAAACTCAGCAATGCAGGCTCTATAATAATTTTGTCGAGCTTGCTCTGTTGTACAAATATCTGGCAATTCTTCAACACGTTTGTTTTTCATTTTATTATTCTAAGTCCGTTTAGTATTTATATTTAAAACCCTGAACATCTGAGGGCATCTGAATTTCAGTCATAGTGTAGTCAAAATCGATACAAACACAATATTGAATTTGAAAATAGCTATACCAAAAAGTTATAAGTATCGTTGTCGCTGATTCTAAACAACTGCACATAACAATAGGCTAATGAAACTGAATGAAATATTAACTAATACCTATAACTACTTTTAATTATCTATCTCATTTTATGCAATGAAAAGTAATTAGGGTTAGTTAGAGAGATCTCTCACAACTAATAAATACTTCTCGTACAATTCTCTATTAAACACACACAAAAACGCCGCTATTAAGCGGCGTTTATTAACTTATTTTGTTTTACCTAAAGCTTAGTCGGCTTGCGGGCGCATATGCGGGAACAAAATAACATCTTTAATTGTTGATGAATCAGTAAACAACATAACTAAACGGTCAATACCAATACCTTCACCTGCAGTTGGCGGTAAGCCGTACTCAAGTGCGCGTATGTAGTCTTCATCGTAATGCATTGCTTCATCATCGCCTGCGTCTTTCTCTTCAACTTGACGAGTAAAGCGCTCAGCTTGGTCCTGTGCATCGTTAAGCTCAGAGAAACCATTTGCAAGTTCACGACCGCCAACAAAAAACTCAAAACGGTCTGTAACAAATGCATTGTCGTCGTTACGGCGAGCTAGTGGAGAAACTTCCCACGGGTAGCCAGTAATAAACGTAGGTTGAATAAGCATGTGTTCTGCTGTTTCTTCAAATATTTCACACAAGAACTTACCTGGGCCCCAAACACAATTTTCAGGAATTTTAACGTGTACTTGTTTAGCGTACGCTTTTAATTCGTCAAAATGGTTTTCTGGGTCGTTAAATACCGCAGCATCAAACTCAGGATTATATTTTAAGATTGCGTCGCTCATGCTTAAACGTGTAAACGGTTGACCAAAGTCGTACTCAACTGAGTCAATTACTTCGCCGTTTTCGTCTTTAGTTGTATTAACTACAACAGCGCTACCTAGTACGTTTTCTGCAACCGTACGTAGCATGTCCTCGGTGATGTTCATCAGGTCGATGTAATCAGCGTATGCTTGGTAAAATTCAATCATTGTGAATTCTGGATTGTGACGCGTAGATAACCCTTCGTTACGGAAGTTACGGTTAATTTCGAATACACGGTCAAAACCACCTACCACTAAGCGCTTTAAGTAAAGCTCAGGCGCTATACGTAAGTACATGTCGATATCAAGTGCATTATGGTGAGTTACAAACGGACGTGCAGATGCACCGCCAGGTATAACCTGTAGCATTGGTGTTTCTACTTCCATAAAGTCACGGTCTGCTAAAAAGCGACGAATGCCTTCAACTACTTGTGAGCGAATACGGAATGTTTCGCGCGTTGCTTCGTTAGTAATTAAATCAACGTAACGTTGGCGGTACTTTGTTTCTTGATCCGATAAGCCATGGAATTTTTCAGGTAACGGACGAAGTGACTTAGTTAGTAGTTGGTACTCAGTCATTTCTACGTATAAATCGCCTTTACCCGATTTATTTAGTGCACCTTTAACACCAATAATATCGCCAGTGTCTAGTTGACCATATTTTTCTTTAAGATCTTTTTGAACGTCTTTAGATGCATACGCTTGTACACGACCTTTCATGTCTTGAATTACAAAAAACGGTCCACGCTTTGCTAAAATACGTCCAGCAATAGACACAACTTCTTGCATCTCTACTAATTCTTCTTTGCTCTTATCACCAAACTGGGCTTGCAAGTCAGCCGTGTAATGCTCACGACGGAATTGGTTTGGATGACCGTTGGCTGGGCAATTTTCGCGTATAGCATCTAACTTGCCGCGACGCTCAGCGATTAACTTGTTTTCGTCTTGGATTTTATCAGTCATTTTTTAGCTCTTTATTAGCTTGGTGGTTATAAGCCAGATTTAAGGCTGGCTTCAATAAATTTATCTAAGTTACCGTCAAGTACCGATTGGGTATTGCGGTTTTCAACGCCTGTTCGTAAATCTTTAATGCGTGCGTCATCAAGTACGTATGAACGAATTTGACTACCCCAACCAATATCAGATTTAGCATCTTCTTGCGTTTGTTTTTCAGCATTTTGCTGTTGTAGCTCAAGCTCAAATAATTTAGCTTTTAACTGCTTCATCGCTTGGGCTTTATTTTTATGCTGTGAACGCTCGTTTTGACACTGCACTACGGTATTTGTTGGTACGTGAGTAATACGAACCGCCGATTCGGTGGTGTTAACGTGCTGACCACCCGCACCCGAGGCACGGTAAACGTCTATACGTAGGTCTGACGGATTCATATCAATTTCAATGTTATCGTCAACTTCTGGGTATACAAACGCAGAAGCAAATGAAGTATGACGACGACCACTTGAGTCAAACGGGCTTTTACGCACTAAGCGATGCACGCCAGTTTCGGTACGTAACCAACCGTAAGCATATTCGCCAACAAAGCGAACTGTTGCGCCTTTAATACCGGCTACGTCGCCGTCGGTCGCTTCAACTAGCTCAACTTTAAAGCCTTTAGCTTCGCCCCAGCGTAAATACATACGTAGTAAAATATTACACCAGTCTTGAGCTTCAGTACCGCCAGAACCCGATTGTAAATCAAGATAAGCATCGTTTGAGTCGTGAGGACCTGAAAACATACGACGAAACTCTAAACCTTCTAACTGCTCGTTTAGATCAGCAAGTTCAGTTTGCGCTTCAACAAAGGTGTCTTCGTCTTCAGCTTCTACAGCTAGCTCAACTAAGCCTTCTACATCGTCTGTACCAGCTACAAGGTTGTCGATTGTTTCAACAACTGCTTCTAATGCTGATTTTTCACGACCAAGCGCTTGTGCGCGTTCGGGCTCATTCCATACGGCTGAATCTTCAAGTTCGGCGTTAACTTCTTCTAAGCGTTCTTGTTTAAGAGCGTAGTCAAAGGTACCCCCGAAGCAATTCAGTACGTTCGCGAATTTCCTTGATTTGATTAATCACAGGATTCACTTCAAACATGTACATCACTCCAAAATGGCTAGGTAATTGCGCCCATTTAAACGGGATTTTCGCAATAAATTATCGTCAAATGATAAAAACGCCCGATTTTAACAAAAAACCGCGCGCTTTATTAGCCTTTTATGCATGATATGTGCATATTTTTTAGTGCACTTTTTCAAGCTCTCGAACAATTAGTTGCAGGGTAAATTTACCTCTAAACTCATTTATATCGAGCTGGTACGCTACTTTTACAAATTTAGCCTCGGTATCTGGCCATTCTTTTACATCAATACCAAATGCGATGGCGTCAACTAATCGACCTGATTGATGTTTTAACACCAGCTTTAAATGCTTTTCGCCTACTATGCGCTGCTGTATTAGTTCAAATGTATGCTCAAACACCGGCTCAGGAAATTGCTGCCCCCACGGACCCGATTGCTTTAATAACTGTGCAAATTCCATAGTAAAGCACTCGTTTGGCAACTCACCGTCGGTAAACACAATGCAGCGCTTACTTTCTTCGCTAAGTTGAGCGCTAACAGCGGCATCAAACGCTATTTTAAAGTCGTTAAAATGTTGCTCGTTAATACTTAAACCGGCGGCCATTGCGTGGCCACCAAATTTATTAATTAAATGTGGATCGGCGGTATTAAGCCCTTCGAGTAAATCACGCATGTGCAGCCCTTCAATAGAGCGGCATGAGCCTTTTATTTCACCATTTTCGCCACCAGCAAATATAACGGTAGGTCGATGGTACTTTTCTTTTAAACGACCAGCCAAAATACCAATAACACCTTGGTGCCAATCATCTTGAAACAAGCAGATAGCATCAGGAATGTTACTATCGTTAAATGCGAGCTTATCAAGTACTGCTTGTGCCTCGGCTTGCATGCCTTGTTCTATTTCTCGCCTTGCAAAGTTTAAGCTGTCGAGCTCGCCCGCTATACTACGCGCTTGGTTTATATCGGTGCTGAGCAAGCACGCTATACCCAAACTCATGTCGTCCAATCGCCCTGCCGCGTTTAAACGTGGGGCAAGCGAAAAACCAAAATCACTGGCACTTAAACGTGAGGCATTACGATTTGCCACTTCAATAAGCGCGGTAATACCAGGGCGTGTTTTACCACTGCGAATACGGGCCAAACCTTGGTGTACTAACGTACGATTATTTGCATCAAGTGCGACTACATCGGCTACAGTGCCAAGCGCTACAATGTCGAGTAAATTAGCTAAATTAGGTGGTGGTTGTTGCTCAAAATAACCCAAATCTCGCATTACGCTTCTCAGCGCAATTAATAAGTAAAAAGCAACACCAACGCCTGCTATCGATTTAGACGGGAAATCACATTCGTGCCTGTTTGGGTTTACTATTGCATCAGCATTTGGCAGTTGCTCACCTTGTAAGTGGTGATCTGTTACGAGTACTTTTATACCAACCGCTTTTAAAATATCAATACCGGCAATACACGATATACCATTATCTACGGTGATCACTAAGTCAGGTTTTATTTGTACTATTTGCTCTGCAAGCGCGGGGCTCAAGCCATAACCTAAGCTAAAACGATCCGGAATTAAGTAATCTAAATGCTTAAAGCCAAACATTTCCAAACCTTGCATTAAGGTTGCAGTACTGGTTGCGCCATCAGCATCAAAGTCGCCAACTATTAAAATATGGCTTTGTGCTTTTAATGCCTCAATTAATAAGTCGCTAGCTTTGTCTATGTCTTTAAACAATTTAAAGTCATGAAGCGTTGCTACACTATTGTTTAGCTCATCGGCATTGAACACATTACGATTGGCATAAATTTGTTTAATTACAGGGTGTAAATGACTCGGTAAATGCGAATCGTCAATATTTTCTCGCGCAATGATCAGTTTTTTCATGCAGGGTTTTTACTTATTTAGTCGTATTTAAAAGACAAAAAAAGGCCATTAAGGCCTTTTTAATAATAACTAAGCGTTTAATTACGAAGCTTTGTTAGCTTCTAATGCCGCTTTTAGTGCTGCAGCTGGCTGATAACCTGGGATCATCGTACCATCTTCTAAAACAATTGCTGGTGTACCGCTAATGCCAAAACTTTGACCAAGCTGATAATGCTCAGCTACAGGCGCGTTACAACCTTTAATTACTTTAGTATCTACGCCCGATTTAGCTTCTGTAAGTGCTTCTTGCTGATCTTTAGCACACCATACATTCATTAAATCTGCATAACCAGAACCTTGCAACCCACCACGTGGAAACGCAAGATACTTAACAGTAATGCCTTCATCAAGTAAATCGTCTAGTTCACGGTGCAATTTACGACAGTAGCCACAACTAATATCCGTAAATACGGTAATGCTGTGTTTTTCGTTTGGTGCTTTGTACACAATCATCGAATCTTCGTATTCTTTAAGACCTTCAACACGCACACCGTTAAGCGCTTGCTCTGTTAGGTTATTACGATTATTTAAATCGATCAGTGTACCTTGCATTAAAAATTGACCATCTGGGCTTGCATAAAGCACGCCTTTGTTAGTGATCAGTTCTTTTAAACCCTCAACAGGGCTTGGGTTAATTTGCTTAACGGTAACGCCAAGCTCGGCAAATTTAGTAACAATAGGATCATTAGCATCTGGTGTTACAGCAACGCCATTTGCAAATGCACTAATACTTGTGCACAACATGGCACTTGCTAACATTAATTTTTTCATAATTCTCTCTATTCTAAAAATACTTATAAATTGACCAGCTTAGTGATAATAAATTTCAAATTAAGCGCGCGGATGATGCTGCGCGTGTACGGATTTTAATCGTTCATTAGCAACATGAGTATAAATTTGCGTGGTTGATAAATCGCTATGGCCCAACATCATTTGTACCACACGTAAATCTGCCCCATGATTTAATAAATGCGTAGCGAAAGCATGGCGCATAGTATGAGGCGATAATGGAGACTCAACCGATGCCAAAATAGCATAGTGTTTAATTCTATGCCAAAAAGTTTGTCGAGTCATGCCTACACCACGCTTAGACGGAAATACGAAATCGGTAGCGTGTTTTATCATTTGCGCACGGCCAACCTTTAAAAATTGCTCAAGCCAGTACATTGCTTCTTCGCCAAAGGGCACTAAACGCTCTTTATTACCTTTACCTTTTACAAACACTACCGCTTGGCGCAAATTAACTTGCTCCATTCTAAGCCCTACTAATTCGCTAACACGCAAACCCGTTGCATAAAGTAGCTCAAGCATGGCTTTATCGCGAAGTCCCATTGCTTCATCTGTATTTGGGGCAGCAAGCAATGCCTCTACCTCAGCCTCAGACAATGTTTTAGGTAACGACTGCCCCGCTTTTGGCTGTGAAATATTCAGCATAGGGGTGTCACTAATTACTTTTTCACGCACAAAGTATTGATAAAAGCGTTTTAGCGCACTAATGCTACGCGCAGTGCTACGAGGTTTTAATCCTAAATCGACTCGGTGTGCTAGGTAGCTTTCTACATCAAGCCCGGTTACCGTCATTAAGTTTTCGCCTTTTAAAAACAGGCAAAATTTATCTAAATCACTTCGATAAGCACTTAATGTGTTTTCGCTTACACCTTGCTCTAAGTACAGGCTGTCTAAAAAATTTTCTAGGTAGTCGCTGTTACTACTCATGCCACTATTATTTTCGGGGAAATTATCAGATAGCGTTGTCACATTGTGCTCTCATGCTTTGCTAAGGTATCAATTAAAAATACCTTACGGTAAACTTGAGCTTATCATATCAGGCAATTACACAGTGATAAATACGATGCAAATTGGTTTATTTTTTGGTTCTACTACGTGCTACACCGAAATGGCTGCAGAAAAAATTCGAGACATTATTGGCGCCGATATAGTTACCTTACATAATATTAAAGACGAACCACTAAAAAATGCAGAGCAGTACGACTTCATCATTTTTGGTATTTCAACATGGGATTTTGGTGAAATACAAGAAGACTGGGAGTCAAAGTGGGACGACATTGCAGACGTAAACCTAAATGGTAAAACCATTGCCTTATTTGGCATGGGCGATCAACAAGGTTACGGGCAGTGGTTCCAAGATGCGCTAGGCATGCTTCACGATGAAATAAATACACAAACATTTACCCAACTTGGTTTTTGGCCAAACGATAGTAGCTACGAGTTTGAAGCTTCAAAAGCGCTAACGCCCGACAACAAACAATTTGTAGGGCTCGCACTCGACGAAGATAGCCAGTACGAACTAAGCGACGACCGCATTGCAACATGGGTTGAACAGGTAATGACTGAATATGGCGAAACGCTTTAATTAATAAGCTAATAAATAAAAAGCAAAAAGCAAAAAGCCCGCAACTAGTTTAGTTGCGGGCTTTTTAGTTAATATTAATTAAAAATTTACTTAAACGTCATCACGTTTGTTGTTTGTGGGTAATATCCATCAGCCATAACAATATACGGCACTAAATTACTTAACCATTTTTGCTGTACGCTTTCGCTGTAGTTTAAGTAAAGCTTATCTTCATGAATATAAAATGCTTCAGGGTCTATACCTACAGCGTTACCTTCATCAGCCATTGCATAAGCACACCATCCACCATATTGCGGTGCATAACGTTTTGGCTCTTTTTCAAATAGTGCTTTATTTTCTGCGCTTGCAAAATGCCAGTCGGCACCTAAATAGCTTACAGAGTAATTATCATTGCCTTTAACTGCTTTATTTTGCGTAAAGTAAGCAACGGTATCGTAGCCTTTAATGGCTGTGTTATTAAACCAACCTGTATTAACAGCGTCATCTTTTGCGCTAGCAACGCCGCTTATTAACAGCGTGCTTAGCATTATTAAAGCAACTACGTACTTAATCATATTTTACCCTTTATTATTTGTTCAAAACTGAATGCCAATTAAATATAGCTGGCTTAAACAATAAGAAAGGCAAAACGAATAAATGATTTCATACAGAGGTCAATTTTTTATATATAGCAGCCACTTTAAAGTCGATTTAAGCGTACTTAATAAAGTTTTTGTAATAAGCCTTATTCGACTTTTACCCAATATTGATTACGATAAAAAAAGCCGATATAGCCTCGTACTTCAAGTGTTTTTCCATCAGCTTGTGGCGTTAGTTGTACGGTGTAAGTTTTACCATTAGTGGGGTCGAGTATTTCTCCGTCGCCCCATACGCCATCATCCTCAGCTTTAACATCCTTAATAATAGTCATACCTAAAATAGACTGGTCTTTTAAATTACCCTCGCATTCGGTGCATTTATCTTTTTGTTTTGTTGGATCAATGATTTTGTCAACGGTGCCGCTTAATACACCATCAGTTTGTGTAATACGCACATACGATTTAGCTTGGTTTGTATCCTCGTCAATCGTTTTCCAAAGCCCTACTGGAGTGGGTGCAGAAAACGCGCTTTGACTTACAAAAACGATAGTTGACAATGCACCAACTAAAGCTACTTTATATAACATTTTCATTGTGTTGCCTTTGTTTTAAGTGGCTAATAATTCAATCATAACAGTCGTTATATAAATACACTACAAAAGAGCAGACTAAACAAAACACGGTATGTTTTGTTTAGGCTTAAATTTAAAGTACGTAAAATAAACTACCTAGACATTTCAAAATAAACATCACCTATTTTCAAGTCTGAATATTCGGGTTCAACTATAAATATTTCATCGTTATCAATAATAGTTTTAAGTAATTTAACGTGTTCTGGGTTTTCAACATTAATATATCTTGAGACCCAAACTCCAGAGTCGAGTGACCAAAAATATGCAGATGTATAGTCATTTCTCTCATTAATAAGGATAAATTCTAATTCGTCATCTTTATTTAAATCGATCCCAATAAAATAAAAGCTACTTTCTTTTAGTGAATTACGACCGTGAGAATAATACTCAGAAAAAGCCATCTCAATTAAATCTTGAGGAATTAGATCTCGTGAAGGCCAAAATGTACTTTGTTTAATAAAGTCATCGACAGTACCCATTTGTGTTGAGGTAAATTCATCATTTGCATACATTCTATCAATAGTAGTGTATTGCTCTGGGTGACTCGTTTTAATCTTCTGTTTTAATAACTGCATAGCCAAATAACCTTGACGACCCAAGCTGTGCTCAAAATAATAATAATCAAACTCTTCAATTGTTACTTTACCGTCATCTAAGCGCCCTATTTGGCTTTGAGCAGATAAACTTTGAAAATTTAATAGAGGAGAATTAACAGCAAGCATACTTACAAGTACAACCCAGCCCATCACAATATTTATTTTGCTAAGCGGCTCTAGCCAATTGTCTCTTTTTGCTATAATTCCAACAAGATAACTAAACGAAAAACACGCCAACAAAAACCAAATTAAAATACCCCAACAACGATCTACCGTTAGCCCATGCTGTTCAATTCGCTGATAAATACCATAAGCCGAAATAACACTATAAACGGGAAGTAACGCAACGCTTATAAAAACAAGTCGATGTAATATTAGGTGATAAGGACGAACTGATGACTCATCTTTATAAACGGTATTAACAAAAAACAACGTAAGCACTTGCAACCACATGACTAATAAACTGCCACTTCCGGTTTCCCATAATTTACTGAGTCCGGTAAAAGGGAGTGTTGCTAAAAAACTAAGAGAAATAACCGATAAAACAGGCAGTAAAAACTTAATTAAAGTTTGCAGTAAAAAAGCGATATTATCTTCAACGTTCAAAAGCTTTCTAAATATGACACTCGCAAAGGCAAATGCGAGCGTTAAAGTCGGGATCCAAAACCACTCATTTCTTAATAACTCAGAGAAAAAATTAATATCTAAAATATCAAATAAAGCGGCACCTAAATTGAGTATTCCCCAAAAAATAAGTACAAACAGCCAACATTCTGCAAAAATTATAAAATTACGCCAAGACAGCTTAAATAAGCTGCTGTAGCTAATACTTACCGAGCTGCCAAATTGCTGTATGTACATTAAGCCTTTAAAGCCAGCTATAAGCACTGTAAAAATAAAAACAGAAGTTAAATCGCCATTACTCACATACTCCTGAGGTTCTTGCTGAAAACCAACATAAGCACCGAGCAAAGACAACAATAAAGAAAAGGGCAAAATTAAAATTAATGCACTTTTTATATTGCTCTTATTAACGCTCATCAACACTAATAAAGGAAAACTCATAGAAAATGTAATTAACGATATTAACCACACAGGGTTTGTTGCTGGCCATATATTGTTTTCTATACTGCTATACAAAAGAGTAAGCGCAATAGCTTGCAGTACTGCAAGTGTAATTATAAAGGGTTTAGGTAACTGATTGTCCATATCTGTTCTCTGTCATAAATTTTGATCAGTTTGCGTTATTTGTTCCTATTATACAATTACCCTACATTTTCAAATAAAATGCTTTGCACAGTGCTGTATAATCAACGCTATAGCTATTATCAATCTCACGAATACAGAGGGTTGATTCACTAAAATCACCGTCAATATAACTAAATGTCATTAAACTGCGGCTAACGTCTTTATTAGGTGTGGCTTTTACTTGGCAGTGCGTATTTAAATAAAGCCCATTTTGACTAGCAAGCTCAATAAACAATACACCTTCAACACTCGGTAATATTAAGCTAAAACGAGATTTATTATGGCTTAAACGTTTAAACGCATTTATTAACTCTTCAAAACTTAGCCCATCAGTATGGCGTGCGGTATTACGCGCAGCATTATTGCCTTTTAAACTGTGATTAAAATATGGCGGATTAGAAATAACCACATCAAACAAAGTGTCACTGTTAAAGCTTTGGATGGTTTGATGCTTAACATTTATTGTTGGCCACGGACTACTCGCTACATTTTGCAATGCTTGAGTATGGGCACTTTTGTCAATTTCTACTGCGGTGATAGCGAGTTCTGGATTGCGCTGTTTACACATTAACGCCAACAAACCCGTGCCTGTACCTATATCAAGTAACGACTTTGCATTGTTTAAATTAGCCCATGCACCAAGTAAAATTCCATCCGTAGAAACCTTCATTGCACACTGTTCGTGTTCAACCTTAAATTGTTTAAATGCAAAACCAGACATTTTTTCACCTTTTCGTTCACCAACTGGTGGATAGCGCGTATAATTGCAGGTAATTGTCCCTTATTTTAGACACTCTATGCAATTTTCTGACTTTGATCTTGATAACAAGTTACTCGACGCGATTAATAAAATGGGGTACGAAACCCCAACAAGTATTCAGCAACAAGCTATTCCTGAAGCGCTTCAGGGGCGTGATGTTTTAGCATCTGCACCGACTGGCACAGGTAAAACAGCTGCATTTTTAATTCCAGCTATTCAATATTTATTAGATTTTCCACGTCGTGATCCTGGTTTTGCACGTGTACTTGTAATGACCCCAACACGTGAGCTAGCTTATCAAATTCATGAGCAATGTGAGCTTCTTGCCAAGCGTACAAACCTAAAAGTAGGTGTGGTAACGGGTGGCATTAACTATGGCACGCACAAAGAAATTTTTGAAAAAAATAACGATATATTAATCGCCACACCAGGGCGTTTAATGGAATACCTAGAAACCGAAAATTTTCATGCTGAACATGTAGAGATGCTTATTATTGATGAAGCCGATCGCATGCTAGACATGGGCTTTAAAAAAGAAATGAAACGTATTTGTGACGAAGCTAGAAATCGTCGCCAGTGCTTTTTATTCTCAGCAACGCTTGAGGGCGATAGCGTTGAGCGATTTGCAGAAACAACGCTAAACGATCCAGCATTGCTTGAAGCAGAATCATCTCGCAAAGAAAAAGCAAAAATTCATCAGTGGGTACATTTAGCCGACGATTATCATCATAAGCTTGAGTTGTTAGTTAATACGCTCAAAAACCCTGACGTTACTAAAGCAATTGTATTTGTTAAAACACGTGAGCGCCTAGAAACACTGATTGGTGAACTTACAACCAATGATGTAAAAGCGGCTTGGTTACGTGGCGAAATGCCGCAAGACAAACGTATGAAAGCCATGGAAAACTTCCATAGCGGTAAAACACGTATATTAGTTGCAACCGATGTAGCTGCGCGTGGCATTGATGTATCTGACATTAGCCATGTTATTAACTTTGATTTACCACGTACTGCCGATATATACGTACACCGAATTGGTCGTACTGGTCGTGCTGGTAAAAAGGGCATTGCTATATCAATGGTAGAAGCACACGATATTGGCATTTTATATAAAATAGAACGCTATATTGAGCAAAAGCTTAAACGTCGTGTAATTAAAGGTGTGGAGCCCAAGCATAAAGAAGCTAAGCCACCTGCTAAAAAGCGTAAAGATCCAGTAAAAATGAAAGCCAAGAAAAAGGCTAAGGTTAAAAAGAAAAAATAACCTAAAACATTTTTATACTAAGCCGGCTTTTGTCGGCTTTTTAATGCGACTAGCTCATTTATTATAAGGTTTTTTCTGTCCACTTTTCAAAACGTTCAGCTGCTGATTCAGCAACAACTACTTCAACTGGATTAACCCAGCAAGGAATACGATTTCGATTAAGTATGGCTATTTCTAGCTTTTCCCCTGATACAGAAGTACACCGAGAGCCCCCAAGTCCTCTTAAATTTCGCAGCCATAATTCACCTTGAAAGTAATATGAATGCCCATTTTTAGTTAACTTTATGAGTTCAATAGTAACTTTTTTATTTTCCCAACCTATATAGGCTAAAAGCTCACGGTAATTATGCGCCATATAAATAATCCATTACACTGTATAAGCATATATTTACACAAAGCTTTAGTGAAAAAAAGCTTGCCGTTAAAAGCTTCGCATCTACGAGACAGTGCCTACAGAAACCGCATCTACAAATACAAAGCCTGTAAAGACAGTACCCACAAAGCCTACACCCATTATATTTGTACCTGTAACAAATGTAATCAGATCATGTAACCCATACTCACTTTTATGTAAAAATTGCCCACCTGAATTCTCCCTTAATAAAATATCTTTTAATTTCAAGCAATTAAATGTGGCATTGAAATTGTAATAACAAGGATAACTCAGTCGTTAAAATTTAAAAGATGGCTGCACTCTTTAACCGTAATGTAAGGATTAAGTTATGAACCGCTTCAAGTTAACTATCGCTTTAGTATCATTTTGTTGTTTATTTTTATTAGCTTGCGCTACAAAAGTAAGTGCAGCAACAAGCGTGATCCTAGTAAGCACTGTTGCTACGCAACCTAACTTGCAGCAAACAATTACTCATACCTTACGTACCAATCCTAACTTAGTGTTAAGCGATATTCGTGTGCAGGTTAAAAACGGTGAAGTAGATTTATATGGCGAAGCGCAAACGGGCTTTCAGCGCGCATTAGCTCAAAAGTTTTTAGAAAATATGGATGGGGTAAAAATCATTCGTAACAAAATTAGCGTTATTTAATACGCACTACATAAACCTATTTGTATAACTAATTCATAAGCGCTGCTTGTTACTCCAAAACAAGCGGCGCTTTTTTATTGTGTATAGTTATTTTAATTCTTCTAATTGTTTAGCTACATCACTTATTTTAAAACTACTTTTTTGTGAATAATAACTATCTACAAATACTTCTTCAAAACTGCTTACTGTAGAATTTTCATTTAGCTCAAAGGGAAAACCCTTAAGTTCCTTTGTTTTTGGGTTAAACTTATAAACAAAATTGTCACCACTTAAACCTGCAGAAAAAACATACTGTTCATTATTTAACCACCCACCGGTTTGATGAAACAAACCGATATTAAACTGGTTAGTTGTTTGATGAAGTCCAATCTTGAGTATATGCCTTTCATTAAATGCAGACTTAGTTATTTCAATAGTTGGTAAAAACCAAAAACCTTGGGTGTCCCCTGCAAAAACGGCTAAATATTCGTTATCTGGTGACCACGTGATGAAGCTACTTTCATAACTTTTTCTAGGGCATAAAACATCACCTGAGCTACAAAATTCTCGTAACTTCTGTTTTTCAATATATACCGCTTTATTTGGTAAGCTTAATGTAGAGGTAAGGTTTTTATTTTTATCGTGAAAAAGTATTTCAGCGGTATTGTTATCTACGTTTAACTCATAACTCACATCATATTTAGCATTATATTCGTTACCTACTGAAATAAAGCTAATAACTAGGCTTGAAAATAAAATTATTTTTGTAAACCATTTAATCTTTAACTTCATTTGTTTGTAATCCTAATATCTAAAAAATACACCTTGTATAACCAATAATTGCATAATAAATAGATAAAAAGGAAACTTACCTTATAAAAATACGTAATAAAATCTGCTGGAGAAAATAATTAATGAATAAAGAAAAGTTACTTGAACTAATTACAAATCCGATTGAAAACGATTACTTCCCTGGTAAATTTTTAGATGAATGCAAAGCATTTAAAGACTTAGATTATAATGAGCCTGTTACTCTTAAAAATGAAATATTTAACCAGTTTCGACAGACCGTAAACAATAAATGGCACTCTTGGCTAGAAGCATACATTCAGCTAAATAATGCTGGTAAGTTCCCTTTTCTATGGCCATTCAGTCAAAGTATGATTGGCTTTGACTTTAAATATGAATTAGACGACTTTAAAAGTGAAGACGAGTTTTTTTCTTTAGGCTCAGATCCCTCTGGCGACTGGTTTGTCATGACAACACAAAATGAGTCAACAATTCATTTGTGTGATCATCACGTGTACGATCTATATGATATGTGGATAAATCCAAATCATTTACTTGCATGGGCAGCACGTTTAGTTATAGCTGATGAAAATAAACTAACTCAAAATGAGATACTTGCTTACTGGGATAATAGAGACGATAAAGTAGAAAGAGGAACTATTGAGCGAATAACGTGTGAACTAAACTAATTAAAAAGCGCATTTTTACTCTGTAAAAATGCGCAGTTACTAAGTAACTATTTCCCAATACTTTTGCCTAATGAGTTTTAGCTAAGTTACTCACTTTGGTTAGAGTCAGCACCTTCACCACTTTATTTATTTGATGACTGCTGACTTATTTTATCGCTTATCATGGCATCGAGCTTTTCACCCCCTTTAATACCAAAATCTAAAGTACGAATTGGGAATGGAATGCTAATGTCTGCTTCGTCTAGTGCTTGCTTAACGGCAACTATACCTTTATGGCGCACCGTCATAAAATCAGGCTCGCCTGGGTACTTAATCCAAAACCACACCAGTAAGTTAATACTGCTATCGCCAAAACTCTCAGCGTATACAGCGGTTTCGTCTTTGCGTATTACAAAGTCGAATTCATTCATTTTTTCGACTATGACGTCTTTTGCTTTTTCTATGTCGTCACCGTACGAAATACCCACTGGCACTTCTATGCGCCTAACACCTAAAGTGGTGTAATTTTTTAGTACATTTCTAAATAACACTTTATTTGGTACGAGTATTAATTGCCCGTAAAAGCTCTCTATTAGGGTGTTTCGCAAGTTTATAGAGTGTATTGAACCAAATACATTTTCAGTTTCTATTACATCACCTGCTTTAAATGGCTTGCGTACACCCATTGCTATGCCGGCAATCAGGTTCTCGGTCATATCCTGAAACGCAAAGCCAATCGCTAAGCCTACAATACCCGCACCAGCAAGCAGTGAGGTAACCGTGCCTTTTAAGCCAACAAAATCGAGCGCTATAAATAAGCCTATACACAACACAATAACTTTAAATATTGACGCCATTAAATCGGCAATTTGTGTTGAGTCGAGGGAGCGACGTAATACGTTTTTCATCAGCTTACCGGCATAGCGCGCTAAAATAGAAAACACCACTGTAATAAGTATGGCGACAATAAAATTAGGAATATGGCTGATAACAATATCAAACCAACCACCAAGCTTTTCTTCTATTAGTTTTTCGGCTTCGCTAACTGACGGAATGCTGATCATTTTATTTGCACCTCTGTAATTAATAATTCCATTAATATTAGATGAGGTTGCAAATATAACGCCAGCATCAAAAAAGCCATGCAATGCATGGCTTTTTAACTATTTAATTAAGTAAACTTTACGCTCAGTTTAATTTTGCTCGTCACGCATAAATACCGGTTCAAGCTCTTTGGTTGTTGCCTCGGGGCTAAAGTAATAACCCGCCACAGTAAACTCTTTAAGCTGGCTTAACTGCGTTACTTTATTTTCGATAATGTAGCGCGCCATCATGCCGCGTGCTTTTTTAGCGTAAAAGCTAATTACTTTGTATTGACCGTTTTTACAGTCTTTAAAGTGTGGGGTAATAATTTGTGCATTAAGCGCTTTTTTATCTACCGCTTTAAAATATTCGTTTGAAGCAAGGTTAACTAAATATTGTGCATCTTGCGCTTTTAATACGTCGTTTAGTTTATTCGCTATTACGCTGCCCCAAAACTCATATAAGTTTTTGCCACGCGAGTTTTCAAGCTTGGTACCCATTTCAAGGCGGTAAGCTTGCATTAAATCAAGTGGTTTTAATAAACCGTATAAACCTGAAAGTATACGTAAATGGTTTTGTGCGTAATCAAGCTCGCTAGCTTTAAGCGTGCTTGCATCTAAACCGCCATATACATCACCATTAAAGGCAAGTGCGGCTTGTTTAGCGTTACTTTGTGTAAACGGCTGCGCCCACTCGCTAAAGCGTGCTGCGTTAAGCCCTGATAGCTTATCGCTAATTTTCATTAAACTGCCAATTTGCGCTGGTGTTAGTTCACGGCATACTTTCATGAGCTCTTCGCTGTGCTCTAGTAATTCAGGCTGAGTGAACTTGTCTGTTGCGGGTGGCGTTTCGTAATCAAGATTTTTTGCAGGTGAAATAACAGTGATCATAGTTAGCTATTGACTTGTAATTTATTTAGTGTCAATTTCAACATTAAATGAAACGAAAAGCACGTTTTGTTTAAATAAATCCTCTCTTAAAATCCATGCATAGCCGTTTTTTTATTGATCAGGACATAAGACCTATCAAGCATTGTCACACTGTTGCAGTATGGATTGAATATATTAAGAGTGTTTAGATTATTCTTTTAACTTGCTTGGAATGAGGAAAGCAAATGACTTCAGCTCTACAAAGGCTAAAACAACATTCATCTATCGTGGCCGACACTGGCGATATTGAAGCGATCAAAAAGCATCAACCAGAAGATGCAACTACAAATCCGTCGCTTTTATTAAAAGCGAGCGAGATTGAAGCTTATAAGCCTTATCTAAATAAAGCTTGGAGCTATGCAAAAGAAACCGAGCAAGAGCCAGCTAAACAACTTGAACTAGCATGCGATTACTTTGCCGTATTACTAGGTAAAGAAATTAGCGAGATTGTACCTGGTTATATTTCTACTGAAGTAGATGCACGCCTTTCGTTTAATACGCAAGCTACAATTGATAAAGCACATACCCTACTTAGCCTTTACGAAAAAGAAGGCGTAAGCAAAGACAAAATTTTAATTAAAGTTGCGTCTACGTGGGAAGGTATTAAAGCCGCTGAGCAGCTAGAAAAAGAAGGCACTAAATGTAACCTTACTTTATTATTTAGCGATGCCCAAGCCCGCGCGTGTGCCGATGCAAACGTATTTCTAATTTCGCCATTTGTTGGTCGTATTTTAGATTGGCACGTTGCTAACGGTATGGAAAAACCAACCGATCCGCTACAAGACCCAGGTGTTCAGTCTGTACGCAGCATTTTTGAATTTTACAAACGCCATGACTACAAAACAGTTGTGATGGGTGCAAGTTTCCGTAACACAGGCGAAATTATTGCACTTACCGGTTGTGACAAGCTAACTATTAGCCCTAATCTTTTAGAAGATTTAGGCAACCTAGAAGGCGCACAAGAATACTTGCTAGAAAGCGATGTTCCACAAGAGCCAAAGCCTGAGCCTTTAACAGAAGCACAGTTCCGTTGGTTACATAACCAAGATCCTATGGCGACTGAAAAACTAGCCGAAGGTATTCGCTCTTTTGCTGATGCACAAGAACAACTAGAAGCGCGCTTTAAAGCAATGTAATTTGCTATAAACGTACTTTAAAAAAACGTCGCAATTGCGGCGTTTTTTTATGTCTATAATTTTTTATCTGCTAAATACTTGAGCTTTAACTAGTCAAAACACTAAAAAACCTTCACCAATTCATCACATCTTCGTAACATAACTGTCACTTTTTTATTCTATTTTAGCTATGCCTGTGGTATAGGTATTCTTGAGGTCAATAAAATCAATAGGAGAAGTTCATGGATAGCCTAAACGATGTATTAGAGATATTAGAAGGACCAGATACAACAAGGAAAACCTCTCAGAAAAATAAAAAAAGAAAATGGCGGGAAATAGAAGCAATTAAAGACAAGCACCGCTTACGTAAAGAATTACAAGAATATGATTTTTTTGCAGACAGTATTGCGATTGATGAGTTAAATTTTTAATCCAGTACACACCAACTAAACAAAAAGGCTTCCATAGTATGGAAGCCTTTTTTAATGCGTTGAAAATAGCTGCATGAGATAAATTTATTATTCAGAGCTCAGGTTATTTACACCTGCCAGTTAATCGGCTTTTCACCTTGGGCTTGTAATAGCTCATTCGTTTTTGAAAAATGCTGACAGCCAAAAAAGCCTCTATGCGCCGAAAGCGGCGATGGATGCGGCCCTTTTAAAACATGATGGCGAGCGCTATCTATGCCTTTCCCTTTTTTTTGTGCATGTGCACCCCATAAAATAAATACCACACCTTCGCAGTGCTTATTAATATGCGCTATTACATTATCGGTAAATTGCTCCCACCCTAAATGCTTGTGAGAATGCGCTTGCCCTTGCTCAACGGTCAATACTGTATTGAGTAAAAACACGCCCTGATCTGCCCAGCTTTGCAGGTAACCATGCTCAGGAATAATAAACCCGCTGATATCGGTAGCTAACTCTTTGTACATATTTTTAAGCGACGGCGGCAGCTTTTTTACATCAGGCAATACCGAAAAACACAAGCCATGTGCTTGCCCTTCTCCGTGGTATGGGTCTTGTCCTAAAATTACAACGCGGATGTTATTAAGCGCTGTGGCATCAAAAGCATTAAATACTTGAGCTTCAGGCGGATAAACAGCAACACCTTCATTGCGGCGATTAGCCACATACTCTAACGTTTGCTGCATGTAAGGTTGCTGTAATTCACTTTCTAAAAATGTAGCCCAATCGCTCATTGTGTACTCTTAATCTGTTTACGTGATGCGTCTATTTTACCACACATATCCGCGAGTCCATCTAGCATGCGCGGAGTAAAACGATGTAATAAATCGGCATTTACGCTAATAAATTGATCATTTTTAACGGCGGGCACTTCTGGCCACTTTTGCCAATTAACAACCGGCTGTGGTGTTTTTGATTTTTCATCAGGAATAATGATAACTTGTGGCTTAGTAACAATGACATTTTCGATACTAATTTGCGGGTAATCTGTAACGCTCTGTGCAAATACATTGCTTACATGGCATGTTTCAATCAGCTGATTTATCCATGTATCTTTGCCTACCGTCATCATCGGTTCTGACCATAATTGGTAAAACGCTGTTATATTTTTTTTATTCTGCTGGCTTTTAATAATCGCGTTTAGCTTTTGTGTAAATGCGTTTGCCGCTTGCTGGCTTTGCTCAATTTTCCCTGTAAATTCACCAAAAGTAAGTAACTCGTCGGCTACACCAGCGATTGTGGTCGGGTTACTTAAATATACTTTTATGCCAAGGCGCTCTATTTGGGCTAAATCTTCGCTTTGATTTCCGCTTTTCCACGCAATTACTAAATCAGGTTTAAGCGCCAATACTTTTTCAAGCGAGATACCGTAATAACCGCCTATGCGCTCAATACTTTGGGCCTCACTTGGGTAGTCGGCGTAATCAACTGTGCCCACAATGTTATCGCCCGCCCCTATCGCAAATAGGTTTTCGACTATGTGCGGTGCAAGCGCAATTATTCGCAGCTTTTTAGAATCCTTGGTCTGCTCTGCAAGTGCACAGCCCGATACACTTAAAAACAGTAGCCCAATAAAAAACGCTTTAAACATTAGTAATCAAACCCTTCAAGCGCTTTTATGCCTGAATCGAATGCATGTTTTACATTACGCACTTCGCTTACTGTGTCGGCAAGTCCGGTTAAAGTGCGGTGCGCTGCACGCCCTGTAATAATAACTGACTGCATTGGTGGGCGGTTATTAAGCGCTGTTACTACTTCATCTAAATCAACGTAACCGTAAGTCACCATGTAAGTAAGTTCATCGAGTAATACTAAATCAATACTGCTATCAGCAAGCATGCGTTTTGACTCTTGCCATGTTGCTTGGGCGGCTGCGGTATCAGCTTCTTTATTTTGCGTATCCCAGGTAAAACCGGTGTTCATTACAACAAACTCAACACCTGCACCTTGTAATAAATTACGCTCGCCACATTCCCAAGTACCTTTGATATACTGGCAAACGGCTGCTTTTTTACCATGACCTACGCAGCGTGCTACAACGCCAAAACCCGAGGTTGATTTACCTTTACCATTACCCGTAATCACCTGAAAAATACCTTTAACATCTTGTGCGGCAGCAACGCGCGCATCTACTTGCTCTTTTACTTTTTGTTGGCGTTGTTGGTGCTTATCGTTATTTTGTTCAGTCATTATTGTGCCCTTCATAAATCGAGATAATTTGCTGTATATTTAAATGCGTTTCGCACATGGTTGCTAAGCGCTCTAACTGCTGCTCGCGGTGATCGGCAATACTAATAGGATTAATGGTAGCGCTTGGTTTTACCCACTTTAAAATTTGCGATGTAGCATCGGCTTCATCAAATAAACCATGTAAATAGGTGCCTGCAATAGCATTATCATCACTAATAAAGCCATCAGTTTTAAAGCCATTTGGGTGGTTTTCGTCAAAGGTTAAAAACGGCTTATTAAGCGCTGCACCTTGGCTAATACCTGCATGTATTTCGTAACCACTACAGGGTGTTGATTGGTTATTTAAAAGTAGTGTAGCGGTTATTTTGGTTAATACTTTTTGTGTTGTCAGCGTGGTTTCAAAATCGCACAGAGCAAGCCCATTTACTTGCTTTAATGACGATTCAATACCATCGGGATCGTTGAGCGTATTGCCCAGCATTTGCATGCCGCCACAAATTCCAAGTACTTTGCCACCATAGCGTAAGTGGCGCTTAATTTGAGTGTCCCAGCCTTCATTTTTCAAAAAGGTTAAATCCCCCAGCACGTTTTTACTGCCTGGGAGAATGATCAGATCAACTTCTGGGATCGTTTGCGTATGGCGCACGTAATTTATATTAATGTTTGGGTGCAAACGCAGTGCATCAAAATCGGTGTGGTTACTAATGTGGGGAACAAGTAGCACTGCAATATTAATTGTGGCGTTGGTTACATTATTATCAATTGCGACGGCGTCTTCGGCATCAAGCGCGAGGTCGTGCAAATAAGGTAATACGCCAAGTACGGGTTTGTTTGTGTATTCTTCAAGCCAATCAAGCCCGCCTTGCAGCAAACCTATATCGCCTCTAAAGCGGTTTATAACAAAGCCTTTTACGCGCGCCTGTTCTGACTCGCTTAACAACGCAAGCGTACCTACCAAATGTGCAAACACACCACCTTTATCAATATCGGCAATTATAATAACAGGGCAATCTACCTCTTCGGCGTAACCCATATTGGCAATATCGTTTTCACGCAGGTTTATTTCAGCAGGACTCCCCGCTCCTTCAACAAGAAGTAAATCAAAACGTTTAGCTAAGCGGTTATGTGAGGTAATTACTGCATCCATCGCCACTTTTTTATAGTCGTGATATTTGCCCGCTTCCATATTGCTAATGACTTTTCCGTGAATAATCACTTGTGCGCCCGTATCGCTATTAGGTTTAAGTAAAATAGGATTAAAGTCTATTTCGGGCTCTACTTTAGCTGCTATTGCTTGCAAAGCTTGCGCACGACCAATTTCGCCGCCATCTTTTGTTACTGCGCTATTAAGTGCCATATTTTGTGGTTTAAAAGGCGCAACCTTTACCCCTCGCTTAGCAAATACCCTGCAAAGGGCTGCAACTAAAGTGCTTTTACCTGCGTCGGAAGTAGTGCCTTGCACCATTAAGGTTTTCATGGAATTACACCCTTCGCTTTCTAAAAAACAATAAACTTAAAAAGAACACACTACCAATAGCAGCAGTAATAACGCCTACGGGCAATTCTTGGTTTTTTAGCAAGGAGCGCGAAAGTACATCAACCCACACCATAAATGTACCGCCCACTAAGCTGGTTACCAGTAAGCCAGCGATGGTGCCTTGGGATATAAAAAAGCGCACAATGTGCGGTACCATTAATCCTACAAACCCAATACCACCACACATAGCCACCAGCACAGCGGTAATTAATGAGCTCAAAACCAGCATGAGTATTCTAAAACGCTGCACCCTAACACCTAATGTAATTGCGCTTTCATCGCCAAGTAACATGGCATTGAGTTGTCTTCTAAAGCTCAGCATTACAAACGTACACAATGTGATTACCAATAAAGGTAACCAAAGCGTAGCCCACTGTGCACGTGAAAAGCTGCCCAGTGTCCAAAATAAAATAGCGGCTACCGCCTGAGGGTCGCTCCAATAAAGCAACAAACTGGTAAATGCACTAAATAAAAATGACAGAGCAACACCAGCTAATAACATTGATTCTACCTGTGCACTTTGCTGCCTACCTGCAATAAGTATTAATAAACTCATAGCGAGTAAGCTGCCCAGCAGTGCTGCTGCCGATAGCATAAAGCCTGCGCTAATGCCTGCTAGCGCCATAAGTAACACCACACCAAATGAGGCACCCGACGATATACCAAATAAGTAAGGATCGGCTAAAGGGTTGCGCGTTACCGTTTGTAAAATAAGCCCCGCAATTGCTAAGCCAGAGCCTGCTAAAAAGGCGAGTAATGTGCGTGGCATTCTTAGTTCAAAAATAATACGCGAATTAAAAGACGCATCATTTGAGAGTAAAAAGCTATTAAATACATCTTGAAGTGAGGTCTCTGCTGCGCCAAAACTAAGTGCTGCAAATAAGCTAAATAAAGCAGCTGAAGCACTTATAAATAGCGCAAGTGAGTGGCGAGTATTAACTGCGCTCATATTATTTGTAACCATAAAAGTAAGTGATATGAGGGATGCTATTTCCCGACTTCGATATTTGCGGGTGGTTATTTACTTGGGCGCAGACACCAAAAACGTCGCCTAGCATGTTTTCGGTTAATACCTCACTTGGCGTGCCTGTATGTGTAATTTCACCGTTTTTAATAACCACTAGTTCATCGCACATTGCAGAGGCTAAGTTTAAATCATGAAACGATGCAAATACCGTTACACCCAACGATTTAGCAAGCTCCATAACCTGTATTTGGTATTTAACATCTAAATGGCTAGTTGGCTCGTCCATTATTAACAGTTGAGGTTGCTGGACTATGGCGCGGGCTATCAAGGCACGTTGCTTTTCACCGCCCGAAAGTGACTCAAAGCTTTGATCACTATGATCTACCAACCCTACAGTATTGATTGCTTGAATGATTTTTTGTTTATCAATGTTAGTTATTGAGCTAAATAACGATTTATGAGGCGTTAGCCCAAGCGCAATAACATCAAATACGCTTAAGTTAAATTGCGACGGAGTTTCTTGCAAAACAACCGCTACTTTTTTTGCGTACTCATCGCTTTTTAGCTGCCAAATGTCGATGTTATTAAACTCTACAACGCCATCACTTGGTTTATTAAAACGATATAGACAACGCAATAAGCTCGATTTACCTGCGCCATTAGGTCCAATTAAACCAACAAATTTACCTGTGGTTATTTTAAGGTTTATTTCTTTGAGGATCGTTTTATTGCCAATATCCCACGATACGTTTTTAACGTTTAGTAATGGTGTATTTAATGGCGTTTGAGTGTGCAATAGTCAGTCCTAGGCTAGGTTAAACTCACTAAAAATGCGATAAAAATACTAATGCACTACAAGAAAAAATGAGTAAACCCGCTCGTTAAAAGAATTCATACCAATTGCATTAAATTAGTGATTTATTATAGCGACAGATAAATAGCTTAATAACAAGGCGGAAATTATGACATATAGTTGTTATATATGAATAATTTTTAACGAAGTTAGTAAGTTATTTAATTCGCTAGAAAGATCATGTTTTTAATAAAATTGGTATTATACCATTTGTATCTGACTTACAGCTCAGCTGCTTACAGTTGCGGGAACAGTCGAGGACTCGCACCTCATTCCAAATGAATCTCTATTATGGGCGGCTAAGTAAATAATTTAAAGCAAAAAAAACCGCACTCAAAAGAGCGCGGTTAAAAAGGGAGTGTTCTAACTAATCGTTAAAACTTGTATTCAATACCTAAGCCTACGTAGTCTTGGTCAACGTTGTTGTCCATATCGAAGCTTGAATAAAAGCCAAATACTTTAATGTTTTTATTTAATTTGTGATCAAGACCAACTGAAATTGCTGACTTATCGTCGCTGTCGTCAAAGTCCATATCTTGGTATTGCACTTTAAATGTGTTGTTACCCATGCTGTAAGCAGCATTTAGCAAGTAACCATCCGCTTCTGCGCTGCCATCTACTGCTTCTTGTGTTTGGTACATTGCACCCAATTTAAAGTTTTCGATTTTACCTTGGATTGATGCACGCACTACGTCGTAGCCATTTACTTCACTATCGGCTGCAATAGAGGCGTATACCGCGCTCTTTTTAAGTGCCACATCACCGTATGTCACCGCCATTGAATAACCGTTATCAGCGTCTACATCATCTTCAGCTACAAAAGTAGCAAGCACCTTAAAGCCTTCGTATGAGTTTGATGAGTAGCTAACTGTGTTTCCTAAGCGGTTTTCACCTTTAAATACATTTTTAATATCGCCTTCAAGGTCGTTAAATAAATCTAACTTACCTTGAGATTGCTTAAGCGCAGTATCGTTACGACCAATTACAACCTGACCAAACGCACCTTTTAAACCAACATATTGGTTACGCGCAGAAATATTGTCGTCGTTATCGCCTTTTGAATCAGCATCAGACACATCAACTTGAAACTCAAACTTATATACCGCTTCTAAACTATCATTTATTTTTTCAGAACCTTTAACACCAAGACGAGATGCATTACTTTTTATCTCGGTAAAAGACCCTTCGCCATCATCAGATGATTGCACTGTTACATTCGCTTTACCGTAAATGTCTACGTCGGCAAGTGCATTAAAAGATAAACCACTTAATAGTGCTAAGCATAAGCTCGATTTTACAAATTTCATGTTATTTCCTTGGATAATCACAAAAGACTAATTTTCAAAACTGCTGCATTTTGTCATTCCTAAATGACATTAATATTACAGCGGAAATATTAATGTCTTTTTTTGTTAATAAAAATGCATTAAATGTGAAATCAAAATAACATGAATATTTAATCAGCAACCTTACTGACCTTGTTTTAACGATAAGCTAGGCGTCATTTGCGATAGTAAATTAACTAACGTTTCTATTAGCTCTTTTTGCTCGTTGTCTCTGTGATACGCAATAAATACATCCCGTGAGGTGTTTTCTACATCTTTAACATGAAACAACTCACCTTTTTCTAAATGCCCTTCTACCAATACTTGAGGTATGAATGCACTACCACCACATTGCAGTATTAAATCAAGCGCAATACGCCCTGTACTGGTTCTAAAGTAAGGGGGTGTTTTACCAGTAAACTGACGTGCATGCCAAAGAGAAAAAGTAGTTCCCCAATCAACATACACGTATTGATTATCAAAAAAGTTTTCGTTAGTTGCCGTGTCGTATCCGCTTACTGGAATAATTGGCAACTCACAAATTCGCTCTACTACTAATTCATCTACTTTTGGTGGATCAAACAATATTGCTAAATCGAGCGTACGCTCTAATAAAAGTCGAGTGCTCTCTTGTTGCGCTTTAACTTCAGCAACCAACGACACGCCCGGCATCGCCGATACAATATTAGTAATACCAAACTGTAAAAAAGCATCCCAAATATTAGGTGTTCCTGCTAAGCTAATTTGCTTATGCATATTATCAGCAAGTGCAACATCGACTTTGGCGCGCTGCATGCCCGTAATAATCATTTGTGCGTGCGGCAATAAACGCTCGCCAGGTGCGGTAAGTTGAATATTATTGCGCTGACGAATGAATAGATTAACACCAAGTCCTTGCTCTAATTGGCGAATTCTAAAGCTCACTGCAGACTGCGTAATATAAAGGTTTTCGGCTGCTTTACCAAAGTGACGCGTACGCACTACTTCAACAAATGTTTTTAATAAATCGATATCCAATTTTTTATCCTCACGATAAAAATAACTTGTTTAATAAATTGCCAAACTTGCATCATACTCCAGCTAATTAATAGGGTATGAGGATAAAGCTATGAGCAATAACATTTCATTACTACGCCAAGCATTTGTTAGCCAACGTCAATTTTATGATGATCAGAATTTTCCACGTGGTTTTAGCCGCAGCGGAAACTTCACCTTATTAGAAGCCAGTATATTAGAACAACACGGTGTTGTTTTAAGAGGCTTATACAGTAAAACAATTGAGCCGCAAAACGAACATCAAGAACAGTTTGTAGCAGTAGTAACTGGCTCACAAGAACCAACAAACCCAATAGAACGAGCTTGGGTTAAATACTTAAAGCTAACGACCTGTAAAACTAAGTTTCATACTTTATTTGGTCGCTCAAAAATGTCAGGGCCAGCACCGATTAGCCAAGATTATTATTCAGAAGCGGATAATCTGTAAGCACTTAAGTTATTTGCTTTTTTGCGTTTTAACAGTTACAACTTGTATAAGCAAATATTTTTGCAAAATATAAACAAGGTTGTTACGTGACGCGAAAAATACTAATAGTTGAAGATACACCTGCAATGGCGCGAGTGCAAAAGCACATCGCGCTTAAAGCAGGCTATGAAGTTGATGTAGCAGAGTCATTAGCACAAACAAAAGAGCTTATAAGTAAAAACAGTTATTTTTGCGCTGTAGTCGACTTTATTTTACCTGATGCCCCTTTAGGTGAAGCAATTCCTTGTACTGTTATGGCAGACATTCCTACTATTGTAATGACTGGCAATATAGACAAACAAACGCGCGACACAGTAGAAAAATACCCAATCATTGATTACATCATTAAAGAAAACAAACAAGCGTACCAGTATCTAGAAAGACAATTACTTAGACTAACTCGCAACGAAAATGTAAAAGTGCTTGTTGTTGACGACTCAGCATCTACACGTACCTACATATGCAGTTTGCTTGCACGCCATAAATATCAAATTCTACAAGCTGCAGATGGTGTAGAAGCACTTGCCGCACTTGAAGCCTCACCTGATATATCGGTAATTATTACTGATAACGAAATGCCAAACATGAATGGTGATGAACTATGCACCGAAATTCGTCGTTTATATGACAACGATGAAAAGGCAATTATTGGTGTTTCTGCTGCAGACTCATCTGATTTATCAACTTTATTTTTAAAAAATGGCGCAAACGACTACCTTCGTAAACCTTTTAACAATGAAGAGTTTTATTGTCGCCTAAGCCAGAACGTCGATATGCTAGAACTTATGGCTACAATAAAACGCCAAGCAAACACCGATTATTTAACTAATTTACCTAATCGTCGTTACTTTTTTGAAGAGACGGGTAAATCACTCCAAAAAATTAAAGGTGAGCAAGGATGTGGGTCGTTAGCCATGCTTGATATTGATCATTTTAAAGTGATTAATGACACACACGGACATGATGTAGGCGACGAAGTATTAAAAGGGCTTTCTATTTGCTTTAGTAAATATTTTAAAAAGTATTTAGTAGCGCGTTTAGGTGGTGAAGAATTTGCAGTGTACTTTGCCGACACTGATAAACAAGAAGCGCTAAAAAGGCTTGAAGGTTTTAGGTACTTTATAGAAGCAAATAGCCAAGAGTTTAGTAAAGCTAAAATTAAGTTTACACTTTCTATTGGCTTTGCTTTTGGACCTGTTTATCAAATTGATGAATTATTAAAACAGGCCGATTTAAAGCTTTACGACGCGAAAGAATCAGGTCGCAATAAAGTAGTTAGCTAACAGATCTATTAGTTATACTTCTGCGGCTGTAATAGCCGCTTTTTTACGTTTGCGTGATTGATGGTAAGAGTCCCAACTAAAAATAGCTAAGGCACTCCAAATACATGCAAACGTTACTACACGCTCTGCATCAAACACTTCACCATAAAATACTACCGCAAGTATAAACATTAAGCTTGGTCCAATGTACTGAAAAAAGCCAAGTGTAGTGTACTTCAAACGCTTAGCAGCACCGGTAAAACAAAGCAGCGGCAATGTAGTTACAATTCCGGCACTAATTAGTAATGCATTAGTATGCCAATCATTAGCAGGCAAACTTGATGTTGTTGTAGGCACCATTAACCACCAATAAATAAGCGCAACCGGCAATAATATAAGTGCTTCGAGTAATATCCCAGGCAGAGCTTCTACGGGTAGCTTTTTACGTAATAAGCCATAAAGTGCAAATGAAACCGCTAACGAAAAAGCCACTACCGGAAACGAGCCAAAACTAATTAATTGTAATACAACACCTGTAAAAGCAAGCGCTACAGCAACACCCTGAAATTTACGTAAGCGTTCACCTAAAAATAGCATGCCCAATAATACATTTAAAAGAGGGTTTATATAGTAGCCTAAGCTGGCATCAAGCATGTGGTTGTTATTTATAGCCCATATAAATAAACCCCAATTAAACCCTAACAACGAAGACGTTATAACAAGCATGAGTAAAAGTTTAGGCTGAACAATGATGCGTTTAACTTTATCCCAATAATTTAAAATACTCACCACTAATACTAAAAATACAACCGACCAAATAACCCTGTGCATTAATATTTCAAAGGCAGAAACATGCTGAATCAACTTAAAATATATTGGCGCAAGACCCCACATAAAAAAAGCAAGACAAGCAAAAATAGCACCTTTACGCTGCTCGGTATCAATCGACATAATAAACACTTAGTGATTTAAAAGGTCGCTAGTTTACTTGCCATAGGTGTTTTATCCAACTAAATACGTGCCTGTACCAAAAGCAATTTGAACTGATTGATCATTATGTAATTCCATTCGACAAACACACACTTTATTACCTGAGCGAATAAGTGTGGCACTTGCTGTAAAACTCTCTCCTTTACCTGGGCGTAAATAATCAGTGCGTAAGTCTATGGTCCCTAGCGTTGCTAATCTTTTTTGCACACTTCTTATATCTAAATCTGTTAATTTATCTATTACGCTTGCAGCCGCTAACATACCACCAACGTTATCAAGCACTGCTGAAATAACACCACCATGAAGTATTTTTTGGGCGGGGTTTCCTATTAAAATATCTTGCCACGGGAACGTAATTTTTGCCTGCTCAGGGCTAAGTGACTCTACCGATATTTTTAAAAACTGATTAAACGGCATACCGTTTACAAACATTGCACCTACTTGCTCAATTAACATTTCTTTATTCATTATTATTCTCTATGTTTAAATTAGTGATATGAGTAAAACACAGCTCGGATAAAACTACGAGGTTCATGTAAAATCATTTATTAATACCAATTTTATTAAAAATATCGTCATTCTATCGCATTAAATAGCTCACTCACTGCGTTAAAAATTATTTATATAGAACAACTATATGCCATAATTTTTGTGTTGTTATTGAGCTGTTTTCTTGGTGCTATAATAAGTCACCAATTTAATGCGATTGGTATAAGCAACTCAGCTAAAGACATCCTGCTAAAAAACCACTAAAATACCGGCGATGAATACATTAACAACACCACCTAGTACGCTTGTGCGTAAACCCGAAACTGTCCTCAAACAAGTGTTTGGCTACAGCGAATTTCGCGATGGTCAAAAAACAGTTATCGATGCAGCCATAAATGGACAAGATTCGCTTGTATTACTGCCTACTGGCGGCGGGAAATCGGTTTGCTATCAAATACCTGCTTTAGTGCTTGAAGGCGTAACTATTGTTATTTCTCCGCTCATATCGCTAATGCAAGATCAGGTAAGTCAACTTCAAGCACTTGGGGTAAAAGCCGCTTACGTTAATAACAGCCTAGCGCGCGAAGAACAGCAGTTGGTGTACCAGCAACTTCATCAAGGACTAATTAAGCTCTTATATGTGGCACCTGAAAAAGTACTTCAGCGAGAGTTTTTAGAACGTTTATCACATTTAAATGTAAGCTTATTTGCCATCGACGAGGCACACTGTGTATCGCATTGGGGTCACGACTTCAGGCCTCATTACTTTCGCTTGAACGAACTAAAGCAACGCTTTGCGCATGTTCCAATGATGGCACTTACCGCCACAGCCGATAAAGCGACTCGCTTTGATATAGTCGAGCAGTTAAGGCTACAGCAGCCTTATATTCATACTGGCAGCTTTGATAGGCCTAATATTCGCTACACCATTGAAGAAAAATTCAAACCAATGGTGCAACTACTTCGCTACCTAAAAGAACAAAAAAGCCAAAGTGGTATTATTTATTGCACCAGCCGTAAACGTGTAGACGATATAGCTGAAAAAATTGCTGATGCAGGTATTAACGCCGCTGCCTACCATGCAGGTATGAGTAATGAGCAACGCCAATTTGTACAAACAGGTTTCGCTCGCGACGACATACAAATAGTGGTTGCCACCGTTGCCTTTGGTATGGGGATTAATAAACCCAATGTGCGCTTTGTATTGCATTACGACATTCCAAAAAGTATCGAGTCGTACTATCAAGAAACAGGGCGTGCTGGGCGAGATGGACTTGCCGCAGAAGCCATAATGTATTTTGACCCAGCTGATATTGGCCGTGTAAGACGCTTTTTTGAAGACATAGACGACGAACAACGCCGCCGTGTAGAAGAACAACGCTTTAACGCAATGGCAAGTTTTGCAGAAGCACAAACGTGTCGCCGCCAAATTTTGCTTAACTATTTTAGTGAGTATCAACGCGAACCTTGTGGTAACTGCGATATTTGTCTAAATCCACCTAAAAGCTTTGACGGTACATTGGTTGCCCAACAGGCGCTTTCTTGTGTGTATAGAGCTGACCAACGCTTTGGTCTTGGTTACATTGTTGAGTTACTTCGCGGTGCAAACACTAGCCGCATACGAGATAACAATCACCACGAACTAAGTACATACGGTATAGGCAAAGATAAAAGCAGTGAGTTTTGGCTCAGTATTTTACGCCAACTTATTCACCAAGGTTTATTAAGCCAAGATATTACTCAAGGTGCTTCACTTAGATTAACCGAAGCTGCACGTGCAATTTTAAAAGGCGAGTACGCACTGCAATTAGCCGAACCACGCTTGCAATCTAAGCATGTTTATCAAGATAAATTAGCCCAATTTAATTACGATAAAAAACTGTTTGCTCGCTTACGAGCGCTGCGAAAAGAGCTTGCCGATGCCGACGATGTTCCACCTTATGTTGTATTTAACGACAAAACATTAGCCGAAATGGCGCAGATTATGCCAACAAACGACAGTGAGTTTTTAAAAGTGTCTGGGGTTGGCTTTACTAAATTAAATAAATACGGCGGCGCATTTTTAACTGCAATTCGCAATTATCTAGCTACAAATTAAGAATATTATGACCCAAATAGAATACGACCATATCCATAAATGCATTGTAGTTACACCTGTTGAACCTCCACATGATGATGACTTTGAGCTATGGAGTACATTATTTTTACACTCAGCTGATGTGACTATTAATGAGTATTCTGGCGGCGCTGATCGTCATCAGGTTCGCTTTACTTACAATCAGCAAAGCTTTAATTTAAATTACGAGCATTACAGTCAAAGTATTTGGATTAATGGCGAAGGCGTTGATGCTGATCACTTACTTGCTGCGCTAGCCTACTATTTAAGCTAGTTTGTTTTTTCTGATTTATTAACGTTATTTTATTTTCAAACTCCATACTTTTTGCTTACATTTAAATAACAATGATGTAAGCTGATATTACAGTAGTAAATTGCTACGTAGCAGTAAAGGGTTTGAATGGTCAATAATAAGTGGATTACGCAATTTTATATAGGCTTAAGTTTTTTAGGCTTATTTATGCCCAGTGCATTTGCACAAGAGCAACCTACTACCTTAAATAATTGCCCTATTGAAAAATCTAAACAATCAAGCGATAAAAAACTACGTCGCCAACTAGACGACGAAACCATTCTTGTCGCCGCTAAACCCAACGCCAAAATTGCCAACATAACTCTTGAACAACTCAACGTATTTAATACCGAAATTGAAGAAGAAAATAACGCCCTATTTCGCTTTGCTAATCGTGCGCATATTCAAACAGAACCTGATGTAATAAATAACCTATTATTATTTGCCGCAGGCGATAAATACGATGCGAGAAAGCTATCTGAATCAGAGCGTCTTTTACGTAAAGAAAGTTATTTATATGATGCTGAAATTAGTGCAACCGAAAACTGTGACGGCGACGTGGATGTAAAAGTAGTTACCCGCGACTTATGGACTTTATTACCAGAGATAAGCTTTAGTCGCAGTGGCGGTGAAAATAAATCGAGTATTGGCTTTAGAGAATCGAACTTATTTGGCTGGGGGAAACGCTTATCCTTTTCACGTACTACAGACAGCGATCGTAATGGTTATTTATTTGTGTATGACGACCCAAATATTTTTCCTACGCGTTACCGAGGTCGATTAGAGTATGCTGATAACAGCGATGGCAAGCGTCATTTACTTGAGCTCACCTACCCATTTTACGCAATAGATACTCCTTTTAGCTATGGCATATTAAGCTACTCTGAGCAACGCGAAGAATCGTTATATCAACGTGGTGAAGAGTTTAGCGAGTTTGATCAAACCACCGATTTAAATAGTGTATTTATTGGTCACTCTAAAGCTTTGAGTAATAATTGGACCCAACGTCTTACATTAGGTTATGTAGATCAACAAGACACTTTTAATGCAATAGACACCACCTTTGCGCCTTTAGCCGAAAATAGAAGCTTGAGCTACCCTTATGTGAGCGGGCATTGGTTTGAAGATAACTATATAAAAGTACGTAACTTCGACAGCATCCATCGAACAGAAGATTTAAACCTTGGCTGGAATGTCAAAGCGTTACTGGGTTACTCAGATGAATCGTTAAGTAATGATGATACCCGTGCGGTTTACTCATTTAACTTTAAAAAAGCACATTTTAGTGGCGATAATACATTATGGCGATTTAGTACTGATATTGATGGTTACTGGAATAAAGAAGACAAAAAACTCGAAAACTTTAAAGCAACGAGTCAAATTCAATATTATTTAAATACCAGCATTGATCAGTCTTGGTATGTAAAAGCGCGTGTGCAATATGCTAAAAACTTAACTGCCGATCAACAACTTACTTTAGGTGGAGAAACTGGCTTGCGCGGTTACCCAATGGATTATCAACATGGCGACCGTAGCTTTTTATTCAGCCTAGAAAAACGCTATTACTGGGAATACGATTTGCTACAGTTATTTAAAGTGGGTGCGGCTGGATTTATTGATGTTGGTAGAGCATGGTTTAACGACCAAGATAACGGCGAAAATGACCATGTACTTAAAAATGTTGGTATAGGTTTGCGCCTAGCACCGAGTCGTGCAAATGCAGGCACCATGATCCATATAGATATTGCCGCCCCACTTGATAGCTACGAAGATGTAGATTCTGTTCAATGGCTAGTAAGTGTAAAAAAATCTTTTTAAATAACCAAAACGCTAATTAAATAGCTATTTCGTATCAGACTAAAACGTTAAACTAATCACTTAATTATTGCTTATAACTCATGTGAGAATATATTTTGGAACCGTTAGAGATTTTAGATTTTTTTGGTGCGCAATATAAATTGATTGTAACCATAATTGCCTTGCTACTTTATCCGTTGCTACTAAAACTTACTAAAAAGCTTCTCGAAAAAACCATAAAAGGTAAAGTTGATTTACACCATAAATCGCGCGCAGAGCTGCTGCTTAAAATAATACTTGCCTGTGTGATGTTATGTTTAGTACTGGTATTTTGGGGTATTGAGCTACGCGGGTTGCTAGTACTGGGCTCATCGTTGTTTGCCATGCTAGGCGTTGCACTTTTTGCGGCATGGTCGCTATTAAGTAACTTAACCGCGTTTTTGCTTATGTTTATCCAAAATGATTGTAGAGTTGGGTATTGGGTTCGTATTATTGATGGTGCTAATAATATCGAAGGTCGTATTGTAGAAATGGGCTTAATGAATGTAGTTCTTGAACATATAGACGGGCACCGTGTTATTTATCCTAATAACCTTTTTGTTACTCGCCCCGTCATGGTTTTAAATAAAGAACCTAAACCAACAAAAGCACCAACGATAAAACGTATTATTGGACCTAAAAAATCTTAAATTAAAATAAACATACAAAAAAGCCGTTTTAGTAATTACTAAAACGGCTTTTTTACAACAGTATTAAAATTAATTATTTAGTTCGGCTGTTTTAAGCTCGTCATCTAAATCATTTATTTCGTCAATAAAGTTCTCTAGTTGCTGCTCTACTAAACTATTGTCATTTGCAAAGTAAGCAAGGTGGAATACGGCATCACCTTCATTTACTAATGGCATAGTTTGCTGACCAATAACAATACCGCCTTTAGGAGATAAAAGCTCCAGTTCAGAGTCACCCAGAGGGCTGCTTATATAAGCAAGCACTTGCCCTTTAGTTACATGCTCACCGAGGGATACTTGTGCACGCACAATGCCATCAACTTCAGCACGAATCCAACTAGTTGAACCTGCAATAATAGGATCTGGTAACTTTTTAGGACGCTTGCCACGAATCATTTTTAAATGACGCATAACATAATCAACGCCTTGCACACCGGCTGCTATTGCGATTGGATCAAAACGCAATGCTTCGCCTGCTTCATAAGTTATAACTGGTATACCTAAGTTTGCAGCTTCACTTCGTAACGAACCGTTTCGTAGTGACGCATCGATTACTGCTGGCGTGCCAAATGCTTTAGCCATGTCGGCTGTTGCTTCATCAGCTAAGTTAGCGCGAATTTGCGGTAAGTTAGTTCGATGAATAGCACCGGTATGTAAATCAATTATGTGCGTGCAATGTACCGCCACTTGATTGAAAAACATATAAGCCATGCGCCCAGCTAACGAGCCACGCTCAGACCCAGGAAAACTACGGTTCATATCGCGTCTATCGGGTAAGTATCGTGACTTATGAATAAAGCCAAATACATTCACAATAGGTACCGCTATTAACGTGCCACGTAATTGGCTAGGATCTATTTTAGCAAGCAACTGACGCACAACTTCTACGCCGTTTAATTCATCACCATGAATAGCCGCACAGACCATTAGCACTGGTCCTTCCATTACACCATTAACCACTTCGATAGGAATATTAAGTGGTGAGTGGGTGTAAAGCTTAGCAGCTTCCAAGGCAAGAGTTTTACGCTCACCTACGCCAATACTTTCACCTAATAAGGTAAAAGGACGGTTAATTTTAACCTTTGCCACGTGTTGCTGTTCCTTTACTTGAAGCATTTTTTTCGATGAAATCAATCACCATGCCCGCAATATCTTTACCTGTTGCTATTTCAATGCCCTCTAAACCTGGTGATGAATTTACTTCCATCACAAGAGGACCACGAGATGAGCGAAGTAAATCTACGCCAGCTACGTTTAGACCCATTGATTTAGCGGCTGCTACTGCTGTTTTACGCTCCTCTGGTGTAATACGAACTAATGTAGCGCTACCACCACGGTGAAGATTAGAGCGGAACTCACCTTCTTGTGCTTGGCGCTTCATTGCTGCAATTACTTTATCGCCCAATACGAAACAACGTATATCAGCACCGCCAGCTTCTTTAATGTATTCCTGAACCATAATGTTAGCTTTTAAGCCCATAAATGCTTCAATAACGCTTTCTGCCGCTTTACGCGTTTCAGCAAGTACTACACCAATACCTTGCGTACCTTCTAGTAATTTAATTACTACTGGTGCGCCGCCAACCATTTCTAATAAGTCTTTTACGTCATCTGGTTTGCTAGCAAAACCGGTTACTGGCATGCCCACGCCTTTGCGTGATAAAAGCTGTAATGAACGTAATTTATCGCGCGAACGAGAAATAGCCACCGATTCGTTTACAGGGTAAACACCCATCATTTCAAACTGGCGTAATACAGAACAGCCATAAAATGTAACCGATGCACCAATGCGTGGAATAATTGCATCGAACCCTTTTAAGTTCTCACCGCGGTAATGAATTTCTGGTTGTTCTGAGTTTATATTCATATAACAGCGTAATGCATCAACCACTTTAACTTCGTGTCCACGTGCTTCTGCAGCTTCAATTAAACGACGTGTTGAATACAAATTTTTGTTGCGAGATAAAATACCAATTTTCATAGTTAAAACCTTAACTAAATTGTGTAGCATCGACTCTTCGGGCATGTATTACACACCCAAAAACTCAATACTTTTATAATAAATGAGATAAAGCCGGATCAACGGTTATGCGATTTTCCATGGCTGTACGCCCTAATAACATTCTAAACTTCATTGTTGCACGGCTCGCCAATGTAATTTCTATTGGCCAACTATCATTGCCTGCATGCAATGTTGTTTCTATAAAGTAACGTAATTCTTTTTGCCCGCTAGAGCTAGTTACATACTTCTTTTTTTTAACCTTTGCATTGCAAGTAATTTGAGTTTGCTCATCTTCTTGCAATGGCTGGGCTGTAAATTTAACCCATTTTTCTCCGTCAACTTCGTACTCTTCAATATTAATTGCATGAATACATGAAGTGCGGGCGCCGGTATCAATTTTAGCTTTTATTCGACTGATGCCAAGCTCTGGTAAACTTAGCCACTCACGCCAACCAACTGTTATTTTTGCTGTCATAAATGTGCCCTTATTAAAAAAGTGACTTATACGCTACCGGTCAAAAAAGACCAACGAAATAAATTTATCTAGTCGATAAGTCGATTTGATTGATCTTTATAGCCAACTAGTTTAACAATGCGCACCTTACTGTAAGGTTAAATACAATTAATAATTTGTATGCGTTTATCAACTTACTGAGGACTTTAAGTAAAAACATCATCTATTTAAATATAGCTAACCTATATTACTTAAGTAGGTACACTATAGTTAACAGTATTAAAAATACACTATTATGAGAAATTAATATGATTAATGGCTTACTTCATGCTCTTGTGCTTGACGAAAATGGCGGCGCTCGCGCCATAGAAAACAGCGATGAATTACATAACTGGAAGCCTCAACAAGGTAAGTTATGGGTACATATGGATTATAGCCAAGCAGAAGTTGTAGCTTGGTTGAAAGATTGTGATTTTTTAACGGATTACGAACTTGAGTCGTTAACTGCAGACGAAACACGCCCTCGTATTACCCCTGCTACCAACGGTCATATGCTCTTTTTACGTGGTATTAATTTAAACCCAGCGCAAAGCCCCGAAGACATGGTTTCAATTCGATTTTTTATTAATCAAGACATTGTGATCACAACGCGTAAGCGTCGCTTATTATCAATACAAGATATTCTTACTTCATTTAACAGTAATACAGGTCCTTGTAGCATATCAGAGCTAGTGTGCTCTATTGCGCAAAAGCTTACATCACGCATGCAAGGCGTTATTAATTCGCTTGATGAAACTCTTGACGAATTTGAAGAGGAAATAGACGAGCCAAGTAAACCTTTTGATAACCAAGGTTTATCACAATTACGTCGTCAAACAATTGCGCTTAAACGCTATTTAAAACCACAAAAAGAAGCGCTAAGCAGTATGGTTAACCATCATTACCCATGGATTGATGAAGACGATAAAGCAAAGTTAAATGAAACCACAAACTTACTTATTCGTTATCTTGAAGAATTAGATAGCTCAATTGAGCGTGCGCAAATTATTCAGCAAACAATCACTAACCAAGTGTCTGAGCAACTAAACCAGCGCATGTATGTTATGTCGGTAGTTGCTGCTTTATTTTTACCATTAGGCTTTTTAACAGGTTTATTAGGTGTGAACGTAGGCGGTATACCAGGAACAGAAAGCCCCTATGCATTTAGTGCCTTCGTGATATTTTTAATTGTACTTACCGGCGGTATTGGAGTGTACTTTAAAAATAAAAACTGGCTTTAGATGCTACCAAATCCTTTTTTATCGAAGAGGGTTTTATAAGGCAATTAACTCTTAGCATCTGCGTTTTCACTTATTTATTACAGTAATGTGATTTTATAAAGTAGCGCAGGTGTATTTACCAAGGCAACTAATTACAAACCTCGCGTTACAATTAAATTATTTGATTTTAATGACTTTTTCAACGAATTTTTTAATCATTTTTAATAATTTTTAATAAAGTTCATTCAAAAAAACGACTCTGCCTCTCTATTTTTTTGTACTCTTCATTTTGATAATCTTAAACATTATCAACCAAAATATGATAGATATTAAAAAATAAACCAACGCTCTGAAGTCTTTCAAATATTGTTTGTAAATCTAAATTAAATAAGTAAAAAAAGAATAAAACATACACATTAAAATATTGGAAAATAAGCATTACAAACACGCTTATTTATAGTTATTCTTTTTAATCACTACTCCCAAATACAATTAATAGTATGTAAGCAAACTATATCTGTGAGTAACTTTGTACTGTATTCACAATCATCTTTAATTAAAACACTATAATAAAAAAGGTCACTCAGTTTTACACCAAAGTGACCTTATAAATAATTAAGTAATCAAATGACTAGTTAGTTTTTCTTGTGTAGCTAACATTTGTCATAGTAACTTTTGACTTAGTAATACCTAAATCTTTAAAACACTCTTTGAATGAGTCTGAGTTACCTGATTCACCACAATCATCTAGTGTATATGGGTCTTGCGATTGTAGGTAGTTACCAAATTTGAAGTAAGACTCTGAGTCATCTTCTACTGGAATACCAAAAGTAGTCCCTAGTGCAGTTACATCTACGTCTCCGTAATTGTTCACTACTTTTAGATTAAATGAACCACCGCTAGTAATAGTACCTAGTGCATGCTTTTCTTCGTTACCATTGGTGTTACGTAAACGAACATAAACGTCAAAAACTCCGTTACCCGCTACGCTATCATCAAAACCTGATTCATCAGTATCTGAAACATATACTTTCGAAATTGTACCTGTATCGCTAGCATGGTGCTGAGAAATAATCGTTTTACCACCATCCGACATTTCAACTTTTACAGTTGCTTCAAAAACTTCATAGGTTTCGGTCATTGCAACACGTGCACTTTCTTTAACCTTATATTCATGACGCCAGCCATTTCCATTTGGAGTGATATGACGTGCTTCTAAAGGAACAAATTCTAAAGTGTCACTATTTACTAATGGGTTAGGATTGTCGCCTTCAAGGTCGAAAATACTGCCATCAGTGATATTGCTTGCTATGCCAGAACCGTTATCAGTACCGCCACCAGTATCACCGCCGCCAGTGTCACCACCACCTGAACCACCATTGCTTAGAGCAAAGTCATCAAAACGAACATCACTTGAGCTGTTATTGTGCTTAGCAAAAACTTGTAATGAGTTAGTATTCGCTGAAGTAAATGTTTTAGTCACTTTAGTCCATGAAGAAACATCAAATTTTTCGCTTTGAAATAAGCCATTTAGATCATTAACGCCAATTTCACCTTTACCAAGTACATATGCACTTAACGTGTATTCAGTGTTTTTATCTATATTTACAACTTGGTGCACACGACCAGGACTACCTTGAATTTTTAACGAACTAGAACCTTTGTAAGCACTATCTGAAATAGCGGCTGGTTCTACTTCATTCCAGTTGCTCCAACCATCTTCAAAACCAGAGTTTTCAATAGTTGCTGCCTGTACGAAACTTGAACTAGCAGTCATAGCTGCAAGTATAAATAGGGATTTTTGGTTAATCATTATGTTATTTCTCCGAACCTGTACATGAAAACAATCTACTACTTGGCTAAGTAAAAAATCACTTGAACCTAGATCACTGCCTGTAAACAAGCTTTAAATTGTGTATTGTATATTGTGTAATTGGTAATAATAAAATCAAAACAAAGCTCCAGACTTGAGTTGAAAGAATGTATTACCAATTGAAGTTACCAGCTGGTCGAAACACAAGGTATATTTCTTGTTAATACTTTGCAACATTTAATTTGATAAGAAATAAGTACTAGTTACATTTACTTTCTTGTATGGATAATAGGTATAAATGCAGTATAAACAACGAATAAGGTAGAAATTATGAGCAAAAAAGACATAAAACCTAAATAAGGAACAGCGTGAAAATAATAAATAAGTACTAACAATAAATTGTAATTGGTAGACCAAAAAACGAACATTCATTAAAAATCAAAAAATCGGTAAAAATGTAAATAAAAAAATTGTTTATTTTGTTTTTGGTAATAAAGCTTACGTTCAGCTTTGGTTACTAAATCACACCATTGGTTAACCAATAAGCATTAAGTAAATTCATCTTTTATGAAGAATTATTTACATATCGGCTTTTAGTTACGCAATAATATAATTATGCAAAGTTGAATCGGCACTTAAAAAGCATCAAATAAATGTATCTTCAGTAAAAAACAGGTATAAAACGGCGGGAGTAAATATACCTAAAAGCGTGTCGCCTTTCAGGGTTAAAGTTTGTTCAATCTAGGAGATATTTGTAGTGGTACAATTTAAACGCAGTGTGGGATTTATAATCTAATAAGCTCGGTAACGGCTTCTTTGTTGCCTCACCGCTCTTAACCTATTTAAGAATCAGTAAAAAAAAACTAAAGCATCAACATCCTACTCACCTCTTTAACTACATCTATGCAGGCAATAAAGAGCTAATTTCTGCTAGAAATAGCCTTTTGGCATCGTATATTTCACCCCTATGTGTCGTTATCACCTATTTACAGAGGGGGTTACCATCTCATAACATTAAATAGCCCCCTACATCGCTTAGAAAACAGAGCTGTAAATTTAACCTCGATAGATAACCGTACTTCAGCAAACTTACGATGTTTATATAAGTAGCTTAATTGATGGGATAAATTTTTCTCAAACAAAAAAGGCGAACATTTTTCAATGTTCGCCTTTTAATAAACGCTAGTTACTAATTACTCTTGAAAGTAAGTGCCCCAACCGTCGTATTCTACTTCGCACTCTACAGCTAGTTGAGCTAGCTTATCAACGTCTTCCATAATAACGTCTACATCAAGCTCAGCTTCAACAACTATGTCAAAGCTCCAAATTTTACTGCCGTCTTCAAGCTCAAGTTCTGCTGGCTCTTCAACATCGTAACCCAATTTAAAAGCAGCAAGAGCAGCTTGCTCTAATTTAGGAAAGTCTTCACATACAAAGTGATGTTCTACTTCGTATAATATTTCAGGATCAGACCCATCTTCAAGTAATGAAGATACGATGTCTTCACTTATTTCACGCCAATTTTCCATTATTTTTCTCTCACTTGAGCATCTAATTCAGTTATTTTAGCAGCCATAATACTGTGTACACTTTTGGCGTGCTCTCGCGCACTAATACTTTCATCAAGTGATATAGGCGCTAACATTTCGATGTAAATTGTACCATTATCCCAGCGGTTTAGCTTAATGGTTTTATGCGAAGTGCTCATACACACTGGCACTATTGGTACATCTGCACTCATAGCGGTATGAAAAGCCCCTGTTTTAAAAGGCAATAAACCGCGCCCGTAGCTACGGGTACCTTCGGCAAATACCCAAACAGATAAGCCATTTTGCTTTATTTTATCAGCTGCTTTTGAAATTGTACCAGCCGCTTTTGAACGATTTGCTCGATCAATTAAAATATTACCTGAAAGCCAATAAAGCTGACCAAAAAATGGGATCCACTTTAAACTCTTTTTACCTAAACTCACGCAGTTTTTTGGCACCATTGCTGGCACTGTAAATAAATCGTAGCTATTTTGATGGTTAGCAACATAAACAGCAGGACCAATATCAGCAGCATCTTTATGACGGGTTAAAACTAATTTAACACCAATCATTTTAGCCATTGAGCCAAACCAACCCGCTATAATATGTACATTATTACGGTGAAATGGTCTTACTAACGAAAGCAATAAGCCAAAAAAACAGCTTAACAATATAAATAGCAGCATAATAAAAATACGAATAACAGCTAGCAAATGAACACCTCCTAAAATCTATTATAAGTATTATAGCGTTATTTTGTGACACAAACGAGATAATAGCGCACAAGTGTACGCTGAAATTTTTAATTTTTTATTTGAAAAAAAAACGGCCTGCAAATGCAGACCGTTTCTAATTATACAAAAAAGTAATTGGCTACTCTTCAATAATGGTTTCTATTGGCTCATCATCTTGAGGTGTTAACTCAACAACGGCTTCGTCAACACGCTGTAACCCGCGCGGTAGCTTATTACCTCTACGACCTCGCTCACCATGATAGTGTTCTAGGTCACTTGGTTTAAGGGTTAGTTTTCGCTTACCAGCATGCAATGTTACGCTACTGCCTTGTGGTACAACAGCAAGCACTTTTACAAACTCTTCGCGAGCTTGCACTTTAGCACCTGGAATAGAGATTATCTTATTACCTTTACCTTTGCCTAACTTTGGTAAGTCACGCAGCGGGAATAAAAGCATTCTGCCTTCGTTAGAAATAGCCATACAATAATCGCTAGCTACGTCGTTAACTCTAATAGGAGAAAGTAATATTCCACCCTTAGGTACACTTACTAACGCTTTACCGTTTTTATTTTTACTAACTAAATCTTTAAAGTCGGTAATAAAGCCGTAACCCGCATCTGACGCCATAAGCAATACTTGCTCATCTTCACTCATTACCACGTGCTCAAAATTAGCCCCTGCTGTTAAGTTAAATCGGCCAGTCATTGGCTCGCCTTGGCTGCGCGCCGAAGGTAGGCTATGCGCATCGGTTGCAAACGCGCGTCCTGCTGAATCTAAAAATACCGCAGGTTGATTACTCTTACCACGAGCAGAGGCTCTAAAGCCGTCACCCGAGCGATAATTTAAACCTTGTACATCTAAGTCATGACCTTTACCAACGCGTGCCCAGCCTTTGTCTGATAGCACAACAGTGACTGACTCTGATGGAATTAAGTCTTTTTCGTTGAGTGCTTTCGCTTCTGAGCGCTCAATCACTGGCGAGCGACGATCGTCACCGTACATTTCAGCGGCTTCTTGGATTTCTTTTTTAAGCAGTGTCGACATACGACGTTCTGAACCAAGAATTTGCGCTAATTTATCACGCTCTTTGGCTAGTTCATCTTGCTCACCGCGAATTTTAAATTCTTCAAGTTTTGCTAAATGACGAAGTTTTAATTCTAGAATTGCTTCTGCTTGCGTATCAGTTAAATCAAAGCGCTCCATTAATACAGGCTTTGGTTTATCTTCGCTGCGGATGATTTCAATTACTTCATCAATATTTAAAAAGGCGGCTAATAAGCCCTCTAAAATATGCAAACGCGCTAATACTTTATCTAAACGGTACTGCAAACGACGACGCACTGTTTCACGTCTAAATATTAGCCATTCACTTAAAATACAGCGTAAATCTTTAACCTGCGGACGACCATCTAGCCCCAGCATATTTAAGTTTACGCGGTAATTTTTTTCTAAATCGGTGGTTGCAAATAAGTGCGCCATTAATGGCTCAGCTTTAATACGATTTGAGCGCGGAATAATTACAATACGTGTTGGATTTTCGTGATCTGACTCGTCACGTAAATCGGCAATCATTGGTAATTTTTTAGCGTTCATTTGCGCTGCAATTTGCTCAAGTACTTTACCACCAGAACATTGATGCGGCAGTGCCGTAATAACAATATCGCCATGCTCTTCAGTGTATACCGCGCGCATTTTGATAGACCCACGGCCGGTTTTATATATTTTATGAATATCGGCTTTTGGGGTAATTATTTCAGCATCGGTTGGGTAATCTGGCGCATGTACAAGCTCAAGTAATTCTTCAAGCTCTGTTTTTGGTTTATCAAGTAATAAACAACATGCACTGGCTACTTCACGTACGTTATGCGGCGGAATATCGGTTGCCATACCTACGGCAATACCGGTTATACCGTTAAGTAAAATATGCGGTAAACGAGAAGGCAGTACAACAGGTTCATCCATTGTGCCATCAAAATTTGGTGTCCAATCTACAGTCCCTTGACCAAGCTCTTTAAGCAGTATTTCAGAAAACTTTGATAAACGCGCTTCGGTATAACGCATTGCTGCAAACGATTTAGGATCATCTGCCGCCCCCCAGTTTCCTTGCCCGTCTACCAAAGGGTAGCGATAAGAAAATGGCTGCGCCATTAATACCATTGCTTCGTAACAAGCGCTGTCGCCATGTGGATGATATTTACCGAGTACGTCACCCACTGTACGGGCTGATTTTTTGTACTTAGCATTTGCCGATAAACCCAGTTCACTCATCGCATAAATAATACGACGCTGTACTGGTTTTAAGCCATCACCTACATGCGGTAAAGCACGATCCATAATTACGTACATGGAGTAGTTTAAATAGGCGTCTTCTGTAAAACGCCCCATTGTTTGTTGTTCAATTCCTTGCATTAGCAAGGTATCTGTATCACTCATTAAAGCTTACCTAGTTTTTCTTATAGCTTACACGGTAGATTACATTGGCGTAATCATCGCTTACCAATAGACTGCCATCGCCTAACTCTGCAAATGCAACAGGGCGTCCAAATGTTGTTTCGTCTTTCATAAAACCAGTAATAAATGGTGTATATTTAGTTACGCGACCTACTTCAATTGTTGCCAGCCCTACTTTATAACCTGACTTTTTAGAACGATTCCATGAGCCATGTTCAGCAACAAATAACTGCTGCTTATAACTTGCTGGAAATTGCTTACCGTTATAAAAATGAATACCCAGTGGTGCTACATGTGCAGGGAGTGCAAGTGCCGGCGACGTGTAATCGGCAATATTTTTGCCAGCACCAAATTCAGGATCGATAATCGCACCGGCGTGTACATACGGAAAGCCAAAATGCTCACCTTCTTTAGTTGCACGATTTAATTCATCCGGCGGAATATCATCGCCCATCATGTCGCGACCATTATCAGTAAACCATAGGGCTTGAGTGGCAGGATGAAAATCAAAACCAACTGAGTTTCTTACGCCTTGCGCTATGGTTTTTATTTGCTTTGTTTCTACATTTAGCGCGAAAATTCGACCAAAGCGTTCATCCTCAGCACAAATATTACATGGCACACCAACTGGAATAATTAACTCACCCGTTGGCGCAAAACGTAAAAACTTCCAACCATGATGACGCTCAGACGGTAATGCGTTATAAACAACATCAAACTTTGGATCTTTTAATTGAGTATCAATATTTTTAAAGCGAATTATACGGTGTACTTCACCTACATATAAATCACCATCTTTAATGGCGATACCTGATGGCATATTTAACCCCTCAGCAACCAACATTTTTTTATCTGCTACGCCGTCGCTATTATGATCAATAAGTGCATATACATTACCCGCCTTGCGAGAACCTACATATACAATACCTTTTTTTGAAACTGCTATTTGACGGGCATTTTCTACATTATCTGCAAATAGACTAATTTCAAATCCGGCTGGAACTGTAAGCTTATCGAGTATATTTTTCGCCATTACAGGGCTACTAACTAATCCAAGCAGTAGCAGTGTATTAAGTAACCTTTTCATATGCCTCTCCTAGGTTTCAGCGCTTACGCTGGCTAAACTTGTGCTTTGTTACCATGATCTTCTAACCATTGACGACGATCTGGCGATCGTTTTTTAGCAAGTAGCATATCCATCATTTCCATGGTTTCTACTTCATCTTCTAAAGTAAGCTGTACTAAACGTCGTGTATTAGGGTCCATAGTCGTTTCACGCAACTGCAGCGGATTCATTTCGCCTAGACCTTTGAATCGTTGAACGTTTACTTTACCGCGTTTTTTCTCAGCTTCAATACGCGCTAAAATTGCCGTTTTCTCTTGCTCATCTAGAGCGTAGTAAACTTCTTTGCCAATATCGATTCTAAATAAAGGTGGCATTGCAACATACACATGACCTGTTTTTACTAACTCAGGAAAGTGACGTACAAACAGTGCACACAATAACGTCGCGATGTGTAATCCATCCGAGTCAGCATCGGCTAATATACAAATTTTATTGTAGCGTAATGCCGACATATCCGTTGATTCTGGATCAATACCCAATGCCACTGAAATATCGTGTACTTCTTGTGATGCCAGTATTTGACCTGACTCAACTTCCCACGTATTTAAAATTTTACCACGTAGCGGCATGATAGCCTGAAATTCACGGTCTCTTGCTTGTTTAGCTGAGCCACCAGCAGAATCACCTTCCACTAAAAACAATTCGGTACGGTCGTTGTCTGCCGCACTACAATCGGTAAGTTTACCAGGTAAAGCAGGACCTGCAGTAACACGTTTACGCACTACTTTTTTAGCTGCACGCAAGCGAGTTTGCGCATTTGAAATACATAACTCAGCTAATAATTCTGCGGTATCGGTATGTTCATTTAACCATAAACTAAACGAGTCTTTTACAACCCCCGATACAAATGCAGAACACGAGCGTGATGATAGTTTTTCTTTTGTTTGGCCGGCAAATTGAGGGTCTTGCATTTTAACCGACAACACATAACTACAACGATCCCAAATATCATCAGGAGTCAGTTTCACACCACGTGGAAGTAAGTTTCTAAACTCACAAAATTCACGCATTGCTTCAAGCAAGCCTTGGCGTAAACCATTTACATGCGTACCACCTTGCGCGGTAGGAATAAGGTTTACGTAGCTTTCAGCTATTGATTCACCACCTTCAGGTAGCCATACAACAGCCCAATCAGCGCCTTCAATTGAGCTTTTAAATTCGCCAACAAATGGGTCTTGCGGTAGGGTTTCAAAACCTTTAATTGCTTCAACTAAATAATCTTTTAAGCCTGTTTCGTAAAACCATTCTTGAGTTTCTTTTGTTTGTTTGTTAACAAACTTAATACGTAGCCCAGGACATAAAACCGCTTTGGCTTTTAATAAATGGTTAAGTTTAGTAATTGAATAATTTGGCGAATCAAAGTAGCTAACATCAGCCCAAAAACGAACCGTAGTACCGGTGTTACGCTTACCGACTGTACCAATTACGTTTAAGTCTTCTACTTTATCGCCGCTTTCAAATGCCATTCTAAATTGCTGAGCGTCGCGTCTTACTGTTACTTCTACACGCGTAGATAACGCATTTACAACCGAAATACCTACCCCGTGCAAACCACCAGAAAACTGATAGTTTTTATTAGAAAACTTACCACCGGCGTGTAATTTAGTGAAGATCAGCTCAACTCCAGGTATCCCCTCTTCCGGATGGATATCAATAGGCATACCACGGCCATCATCACTTACTTCGAGTGAGTTATCTTCGTGTAAAATCACGTCAATACGCGTGGCGTGACCGGCCATGGCTTCATCGACGCTGTTATCGATAACCTCTTGACCTAAATGATTGGGACGTGTTGTATCTGTGTACATCCCTGGGCGTCTTTTTACCGGATCTAATCCATTAAGTACTTCAATGGCTTCGGCATTATAATTTTGATCACTCATAATTTTTATCTTTATATGCGCTAAGGCTATGCTCAGCTAGTTTTACGTGATTTTAAGAAAATCTACAATACTTGCAAAGGTGCTCTCGAAACCGGTGTAACTGTGGTCGCCACCAAATTCTACTAGCTGCTTGCATTGCGAATAATAATTTACTGCGTGTTGAAAATTTAACACTTCATCGCCCGTTTGCTGTAATAAATAGAGCAGTTCAGGGTGTTTTAATTCATTTACAGCCAAAGCTTTGAGCGCTTCTATATGACTATTATTTAAATCATAATGATAATCTTGATACGGATTGTAATTAGGTCCAATCAATGACTGTAATAAGTTGTATGGTGCTACTGCGGGATTTATTACCACTGCAGGAATTTGATAACGCTGCGATAAATATGTGGCAAAAAAACCGCCAAGCGAACTTCCTAATAATACGGTATTAGGTGTTAATAACTGCTCAAGCTTAATGATTGCTTGTAAAGGCTCGTGGTTTAAGCACGGCACACAATAGTCAACTTCATAGTGTGCCATAAGCTCACCAAAGCGCACAGCTTTATATGATTTTTGTGAGCTATTAAAGCCATGAATATAAATTACTCGTTTAGCCATACCACTTCCGTTCTTATACTTATTTTATCTTGTTTTGAAACTATATAAAGCATTCTATAAGCTGCACCACAATTTTGTTGCAACCACTGCGAGCTATGTTTTTTAAACTGCACCGAACTTGCTGGAGTAGAAAGAATATTAAGCCCTCTAAAGCTTTGCTCATATTCGTTATGAACATGCCCATAAAACATTGCATTTACTCGGTCACTATTTACCAATGCATTTAAAAGTTGCGGGCCATTTTCAAGCATATGCTTATCAAGGTAGCCATTTATTGGTAGAGGATTGTGATGGCAAAATATCACTTTGCTGTTACTTGATTGAATCAAGCATTGTGCTATTTCATCTAAATGGGTATCTGTCACCCAACCTGCGGGTGTAATCCCTTTAGAATTAATTAGTAATAACTCTATGCCATTAGCAATAACATGCTTGGCACTTTTTATTTGCCCATCACTAATTTGATTAAACAATGCAATGTCGTCGTGATTACCTGGCAGCCAAAATACAGGACACGTTAAATCACTGCTTATAATTAGTTCTTTAAATAACAAGTAAGATTCAAGACTGTGATCTTGTGTTAAATCGCCACCAAATATCACACAATCAAGTTGTTGTGTCGCCATATGCGCAAGCGCTTGTTCAAAATGATCAGCCGTATTTATACTAAAATACTCACCAGTTCTATCTGCAAACAAATGACAATCAGTGACATGTGCAATAGTTAAAGATGATTTATCGAATGTATACGTATCATCAAACCAAGCCATTGTTTACATCCCAGTTTAAAGTCGCTTGTCCGTGCTCTACACAAGCAACTAACCAGTCATATAAAAAAGCATTAAGCTGATACTTTTCGTCTTTTTGATGCATTTTAGGATTAGGGTAACCATAAGAAGGTTTTATACGTTGATGGTAATCGTGATGAACAATTTCAGCCACTTTGGCATCGTGATACATTCTAACTGTTAAATACAGCGGCTTAATACCTTTAACCATCCCTGTTAATTGTTTAATAGAAATATCCATAGTGTACTTAGCGCTGCCATCAATTTTTGTAGCAAACTCACTGTTACCTAACTTCACTTCACGAATACTTCCTATATCGCGATCACTTGGTAACAACTTTAATAGTCGTAAGTAATTATGCTCACAAAGTGTTAAATACTTTGGAAGGCTTTGAATATATCGTTGGGTTGTTAAAAGTGCTGTCAAAATACCGCCATAATATTAGTAAAAGTTTATGCCCATTTGTTTGTCATTTTCTCACGATTTAGTGCAAGCCACTGCATACAAATAACCGTTGCTGCATTATCCATTTCACCATTATTGAGCCGTGTAAGTGCCTCATCAACGGTTAATATGTGAGTTCTAATATCTTCGCCTTCAGTTTCTAAACCATAAACGCCAGATTTAACTTCGCTTAAATCAGCGCGCGCTAAATATAAATGCAAACGTTCAGTTGTACCGCCTGGACTTGAAAGATACGACAACATAAATTCAAGTTCAGTTAAATTAAGCCCTGCTTCTTCAAAGGCTTCTTTTTTAACTACCGCTTCGTAATCTTCATTGCCATCGGTCATACCCGCTATACATTCTAACAGCCATGGAGTTTGTTTGCTTTTAATAGCGCCCATACGTACTTGCTCAATTAAAAGTATAGTGTCTGATACGGGATCGTAAGGTAATACAGCGATTGCATCGCCTCGCTCTAAAATCTCTCTGCTAATAATTTTTGAAGTTCCGCCTGCAAACAATGCATGTTCAAATTGATATAAATCTAATTGAAAAAATCCCTTATAAAGAGATTGTACCGACTTTATGGTCACATCTTTATGGGTAAATTGAACCAAATTTTTATTAGCCATATGGCTACCTCTTGCTTATCTAATAAATTAAAATCCGTTAATATATTCTGTTACACTTGAACGTATCGTTTTACTCTTTTTTTTTTTAGTTATTAAGTAAAACACGTTACCATGCTTTTAGTATAAAAATTGTCTAAGGACTGAATCCCACATGAAAAAGAACATTCTTGCGGCGCTGGTTAGTTTATCATGCGCATTAGGCACTACAGCAGCTAACGCTGAAGATTTACTACAAGTTTTTGAAATAGCCACAGCTAACGATCCTACTGTGTTAAAAGCAAAAGCCCAAGCTGATGCACAATCTTATCAAAGCGATTTAGCAATGAGTACGCTCTTGCCGCAAATTGGTTTGACTATGGGTTATGAAAAAAGTGACGCAACGTCTTACCAAAGTGTTGGTGATTTAGCTAGCCAAGTAAAAGTTGAAAGCGACACAGACCAATTCACTCGAGGTGTTAGCTTAAGCCAAACCTTATTTGATTTAGGTGCTTGGAATACTTTAGATATTGCCGACAAACAAGCTTTACAAGCTAGCGGTTTGTACGATGCAGCAAAACAAAATTTAATTGTACGCGTTGCTGAAGGTTATTTTAACGTATTAAGTGCAAGCGATAACCTTGAATTTGTTGAAGCTGAAAAACGCGCAATCGAACGTCAACTTGAACAAACAAAACAACGTTACGCTGTAGGCTTAACCGCTATTACTGACGTACACGAAGCGCAAGCTGAATTTGATAACTCAGTAGCACAACAAATTATTGCCGGTAATGCTGTAGAAACCGCACGTGAAGAACTTCGTGAAATTACAGGAAAATACCACGCTAAATTAGACTTTTTGAATACCGATACATTTTCAACAACTAAACCAGTTAAGCGTTCAGAAGACTTTGTAAAAGTAGCTGAAGATAACAACATTAACTTACAAGTGTCTAAGGTTACGGTTGATATTGCTAAGGATCAAATTGAATTAGCTAAAGCGGGTCATTATCCAAAATTAACATTAAGTGCAAGCTACGGCGATTCACTTACTAACCGCGAAATTAATGGCGCTAACTTTGATGATCAGCCTAGAGCAGACTCAAGCTCTGTAGCACTTAACTTTAGCGTACCGCTATATTCAGGTGGTGCAACAGTTGCGGCAACAAACCAAGCGCGTGCATTTTATGTATCGGCTAGCCAAGATTACGAAACTAATTACCGCGCTGTAACTCGCTCGGTTATTACATCTTATAATCAAGTCGTTTCTGATATCGCAACTTACAGAGCACTAGAGCAAGCTGTTGTTTCTGCCCAAAGCGCACTTAAAGCAACAGAAGCAGGCTTTGAAGTAGGTACTCGTACTATTGTTGATGTGCTAGTAAGTACACAAAATTTGTATGATGCAAAACGTAACCTTGCTGATGTACGTTACCGTTACGTGTTATCAACCCTTCGCTTAAAACAAGCGGCTGGTACATTAACAAGTGAAGATTTAGTTGCTATAAACCAAGGTTTAAAAGCAGCTTAAATTGCACAACTAAATATAATGTAAATTTATTGAAAGCCAGCGTTTAGCTGGCTTTTTGTATTTTATAGCGCTTAGCGTTAAACTAGCGTTTTTATTTTAGAGATTTTTTTGTGGTCACCTCATCTCCTTTTAAAGCATCATTTTTAGGTCCCCGCTATTGGCTTACGTGGATTGGCGTTTTATTTTTATATTTAATTTCTTGGTTGCCACAAAAACTACAGCTAACAATGGGCAAACTACTTGGTCGTTTAGTTCATAAGTTTATGAAACGCCGCCGCCATATTGCAGAAGTAAACATTGGTTTATGTTTTCCTAATATGAGCGAAATAGATCAACAAGCATTAGTTTTAAAAAATATGGAAAACACCGGTATTGCTATGGTCGAAACGGGCATGGCATGGTGGTGGCCGCAGTGGCGAGTTAAAAAAGCTTATGGTTCTATTAAAGGATTAGAGCATTTTGAGCGAGTGCAGGCATCAGGCAAAGGTATTTTACTACTTGTGCCACATATTTTGCATCTAGAAATGGCAAGTCGCGTTATGGGTTTAAAGTGCCAAGGTTTAGGCTTTTATCGTCCGCATAATAATGCGTTAATGGAATACTTTACAACTAACGGTCGCCTACGTTCAAATGAGTATTTAATTGGTCGAAAAGACGTTAAAGGCCTATTAAAAGCACTTAAAAATAAAAAGATATGTTACTACTTGCCTGATCAAGATTACGGTCGTAACCGTTGTGAATTTGTACCATTTTACGCAGTACCCGATGCTGCAACTACCACCGGAACACTTATGTTTGCCGCTAGTAAAAACTGCGAAACAATGAGCTTAATTAGCCGCCGTGATGAAAATGGAAAATATCATTTAGAAGTAATTCCAGAACTCGAAAACTTCCCTAGTGGTGATGATAAAGCTGATGTAACACGCGTTAACCAACGTGTAGAACAATCAGTTAATGCAGCTCCTGAGCAATACATGTGGCTACACCGCCGTTTTAAAACACGACCTGATAAAAATACCCCTTCTTTTTATAAAAAGTAATGGTATAACAATAAAAGGTACAAATATGATGAGTTGCTGTTATGTGGTTTTGGGTTAAACATTTATCGTTCGCCGTTGTATTAATCGTACTCGCCATTTACTTTTTGGTAGGAGAAGGTCCTACGTTTGATATAAGAGACTCTAAAAATGCGGCTGCCGAAGGGCTATCACGTTTTTATGCATCTATTAAAAATCAGGCTAAAAGCGATGAAGAGCGCGACAAATACGTTCTGCAGTTAAAAACCCCAGAACAAACTCTTGATACTGTACTTGCTGAGCGTACCCGTATTGTGAGTCCTATGCCCCCTAATTGGGTGGGTAGCGTAGAGCCTAGGCGTTTTAAAAACGGCTCCACACTTAAAAAAGTACTTAGCGCTTATGCCGATAAAGAAGGCATTGTAATGTATTGGTATTTAAGTAAAGACTACGTAGTTAAAGAACATTTTAGAGTCGATGGTAATTTCACTTCTGCTTTATACCAAGTTGGACGTGCTATAAACGATGATTTTGAATACGAAGTTTACACATACCTTTGCTTTAAACAGCGTGCTGCTGTTATTACCGAAAAGCCATCTGAGTTTGTCCGAGCTAACTGTTTAAAATTAAAAACTTAAAAGAAACGACTTAAAATAAAAATCCAAGCGTACGCTTGGATTTTTGCTAATTCAATTCAATTCAATTCAATTCAATTCAATTCAAAAATAGCATTCCAAACTTGCGTTATATTAGCTATATCTTGTAAAAATGCTTCTCGGGATACTAGCTTCCCTTGCTGATCTAAACTCAACACATGATAACAAGAGCGGTAATCTATATACGCTTTAATTAGCTGCTGCTTCTGCTCTTTTGTAATGCATCCTATATTAGCTGCATCCGTTAAAATTCTTACATTATCGGAATACACCGTCAGCTGTTCAAATTCTTGAGCATGCTTAAGCACTAAATATTGAGTAATAAATTCAATATCAGCCATTCCACCAATATCTTGTTTTAAATCAAATTGCTCAGTATTTCCTTTGGCAAGATGCCCGCGCATTTTTTCACGCATTTTTATTACATCACTTTTTAGCGTTACTTCATCACGTTGCTGACAAAGAATGTTTTTACGAATTTGTGCAAAACGCTCAACAAGCTCATCTTGACCTAAAATTAAGCGAGCACGAACAAGCGCTTGATGCTCCCACGTCCATGCTTGAGTTTGTTGATAATGATTAAAGCTCTCAAGGTTAATTGCTAACAACCCTGATGCACCTTCAGGTCGTAAGCGCGTATCAAGCTCATATAAAATACCCGATGCGGTACGTGTATTAAATAAATGCATTAAGCGCTGGGCAAGCTTTAAATAAAACTGTCGTGAGTCTATTGGTTTATCGCCATTCGTTTGGCTTGTACCATCGTGATTGTGCACAAAGACTAAATCTAAATCTGAATCGTAACCTACTTCAAACCCGCCTGTTTTACCGTAGGCAATTACAGCAAAGCCTTTATGTTCATTATCAGTACCTGGCGGCATACCAAAGCGTTTAACGGTGTTATGCCATGCAATATTAACGGCCTGCTCAACAATTGCCTCTGCTAATACAGTTAAGTGATCGCTTACTTTCATTACATCAAGAACACCCGTGGCATCAGCTGCGGCAATACGTAATTGATGCGTTTGCTTAAACTGCCTTAACGACTCCATTTGTAGCTCTAAGTCATCATGCTCAATACGTAAGAAATATTGTCTTATTTCATCCTTATAAGCACTTAATGGGGTTGGCTTATAAAGTATTGCTGGGTCAATTAGCTCATCAAGTAATATTGGATAACGAGATATATGCTCACCTATCCACTTACTGTGACAACATAATAGGACCAGCTGTTTTAGTGCGCCTGGATTTTCGTATAGCAACTCTAAGTAAGCAGTACGTGAAATAATTTTATTTAGTATTTGGCAAATCATCGTAAATGCAGCCGCACTGGCTTTAAAGTCACTTAACTGCTTTAACAATGCAGGCATTAATTTATCTAGGATGTCTCGACCCCGATTTCCAACATTTACTTTTGAAAGGCGCTGCTTAAAGTTTTGAAGAGGTAATTGCCACTCATCTTTTTGCTCTTTCAAAAAGCTTATATCACCATGATCCCATGCACTAATAAATGCACCTTCGCAGGTATCTAGAGGCTCGGTTTCCTCACCTATTACATGCGTAAATTCATTATTAACCTGACCCATAACATGCTCTATTTTATTAATAGATGCAGCAAAGTCAGGTTGCTCTAAAAGAAAGTTTAAGCGTTGTTGATTTAGCTCATCGTCTGGCAGTGTTTGTGTTTGTTGATCGTCGAATATTTGTAAATACTGCTCTACCTTACGCAAATAAAGATAATTACTTTTAAGATCTTTTGCTTCTAGTTCGTCAATTACTTGGCTAATTGTTAGTTCTTTTAATGCCTTAAGTAACGATTGAGTTTGTAAATTAGCTTCTCTTCCGCCACGTACCATTTGCAATGCTTGAACAATAAACTCAACCTCGCGAATACCACCCGCCCCTAACTTAATATTATTGGTTAGGCGTTTACGGCGTACCTCTTGGGCAATCATTAGCTTCATTTTACGCAATGATTCTATTACCGAAAAATCAATATAACGACGATAAACAAACGGTTTTAATAGTTTATTAAATTCATCCCAGTATTGATTAGGCGAACCAATTAAACGCCCTTTTAGCATGGCATAACGTTCCCAATCACGACCTTGTTCTTGGTAGTAATCTTCAATTGCATTAAAGCTCATAACCAATGGACCGCTTTCACCAAATGGACGAAGGCGCATATCAACTCTAAATACTTGCCCGTCACCGGTGGTTTGGTTAAGTGATGCAATAAGCTTCTGCGCTACTTTTGTATAAAATATTTGCGCTTCAATACTGCGACGACCGCCTTGGGTTTTAATACTGCGAGGGTATGCAAAAATAAGATCTATATCAGAAGAATAATTTAGCTCTTGTCCACCTAATTTCCCCATACCAAGCACCATAAGTGGCATAGATTGACCTTGTTCATCCAAAGGCTCGCCATTTACTTTAGCAACTTGCGCATGTGCCCATTCATTAGCGCTGCGTATGAGCATATCCGCAAGCTGGCTAATATACTTAATGCTATCTGAAATTGGGTTATTACAGCATAAATCTAAAAAAGCGACTTTAAGCCAATATTTTTCACGATACTGGCGAAGTTGCTTATGACATTGTGCTTCGTCTAATTCACTCAGATTTAAATTTTCGAAAGGCGATTTTATAGCTCTGTTTTTAATTTCGTCTTTGCATAACAACCACGAGATCAAGTCAGGCTGCGAATCTAAACACCGCCATGCAAAGTCGCTAAGCGCTAGTAACCTTACAACTTCACTTTCTATATTGTTATGTGGGTACAACGACTCAAAGCGCGTTAAGCCAAGTTTTTGTAATTGAATAGGAAGTTGCTTTACGTTACTCATCAATCCTCTCTTTTATATCATCAACAACCGTACTAGAATGATTAAAACCTAGAAAGGTTAACTCTAATTAGGATTACCATGTCATATTTGTCTTTATCTAACACTAGTTTTGTTGCTATTGCCATTAGTTTTGTCGTTATTTGCATTACTATTTTTCTTTTACGAGTTGTAACTCAAGTCAAAGCAAAACAAGCGCTTAAAGATGAATTAGCGCAGTATGATAACTTTGCTATGGGTATCAGCTTTGCCTCAGAAATATCAGTTGTCATAGCAACCATAGCATTTTTATTTGATGAAATAAGTGTAAATACAGCTCAATCAAATCCATTCAAAGTAGTCGTGTTAATCATTTTGCTATTTTCATTTATAAAAGTAGGGCATTTAATTCATCGTAAATGGATTTTGCACCGTTTTAATGAAGAAGCCGCTATTTTGAAAAAAAACGTATGCGCCGCATTAGTCGATTCAGGAATGTTAATTGCTAATTGTATTATGACCTTGGGCCTTTATACATGGACCCACACACAAGGTTTTAGTAACTTGCTAATCGCATTTGTCAGCTTTTTTGTGTTGCAAGGTATGTTTGCTTGCGATAGCAAAATACGTGAATACCGATTTGCCAAAGCAAACCAAGGTGCTTCATTACAAAGTAACTTTAATTTAGAAAATACCTCTATTGGTATTCGTTATGCTGGAAAATCAATTGGTTTAGCGCTATCTGTTTACGCAGGTTTATCCAGTGCCGCGTTTCAAAATGGTAAGATGGTTGAAAACTTATTTACACTCGTTATGCATTGCGGTGTAATGTGGATATTACTTTATTCGTTAACTTATATAATAAAAAAAATATCGTTACCAAATATTGATACCGCTCTTGAGGTCGATCATCAAGATAACATTGGTATTGCTTGCATCGAATTCGCTGTTTTTTGCGCTATAGGCTATTTACTTATTAGCATGTTTTCTATTTAACTCTGAGCTTTTTAAATTAAGTTGCTATAAACGCCTGCATTTAATTAGATTAGTAAACACTTTTGCTTAAATGCATTGGGGTCTTATGCCATTTGATATAACTAACTATCTATTAATTGATATAGATAACGATTTTAGTAGAGCCCTTGCTGGGCACTCTTTTAATAGCTCTGAGAATAATGCTCCAAGCACTTTAGTGATTGCAGGTAATAATATGCGTCAGTTAGTCAAAATGATGTTTGACGAACTAATAAAAGATTACTGCTATTGCGATTTCGAAAATGAAATTAGTGTTTCTGAACTTGCGAGCTATTTGCATGAACATCACGATATAAAGGGTGTTTTATTTAATCACACCGATTATTTACTTGCCGATGAAAAACAACGTTTTATTTATAATTCATTGCATAAAAATCGATTTTTGGTCAGTCAAAACGAAAATGGTTTTACCTTTAATCCTGTTACCGACCCTGGGCACTCTAACCATTTGTCATGCCATACCGACATAGCAGAAACACCACTTAATCTTATTGAACCAAATTAAATTAGTTACTCTTTACCTCCTACATGGATGTAGATAAAGAGAGCTAGGTTTTACTGTATTGTAAAAAATCGCATCCTCAATTAAACCTCCTTTGTTTTAACATATTTAATTTTTAAAAATTCAGCCCCCTAATAGCAATTAAATTTTTGGATTAGCCAAGCCCTTGGGAATGACATAATAAATTTTAATAAAAATAAATAATTGCACCAACTCCCCTGCTTACTTACCATAGCGGTATATAACTTTTATTCGCTAACCAATAAGTGACACCACATGCGAGTTCCTCATATTTATCAGGCATCGAGTATTGCCTTAAATACTCCCGTTACATTAGATGACGACGCTGCAGGCCATATTGGTCGGGTATTACGTATGAAAGTAGGTGAAAAAGTCTCTATTTTTAATGGTGAAGGTGGAGAATACCTTAGTGAAATTATTGAGGTAAGTAAGAAAAATGTTGTTGTAATGCCACAAGAATTAAATCCGCATGATGTTGAATCACCACTTAAAATTCATTTAGGGCAATGTGTTTCTCGTGGTGACAAAATGGATTTCACTATTCAAAAGTCGGTTGAATTAGGTATTACCGAAATCACACCTATTTTTAGTCAGCGCTGTGGCGTTAAACTAATGGGTGACCGCCTTGATAAAAAGCACCAACAGTGGCAAAAAATTGCAATTGCTGCTGCAGAACAATCAGGTCGTAATTTTATTCCAATTATTCATCCACCAATAGATTTAAAGCAATGGCTTGCACAACAAACCGATGCAATTAAGCTAACGCTGCATCCTCGTGCAGAGCACAGTATTAAAACGATTACTGTTCCTAAAGATGGCGTTCGCTTTTTAGTGGGGCCAGAAGGCGGCTTTACAGATGATGAAATGGCACAAACAAAACAACAAGAATTTGTAGATATTCGCTTAGGTCCGCGCGTTTTACGAACGGAAACGGCCGCTTTAACGGTCTTAAGTGCATTACAACTTCAATTTGGCGATTTAGCTAATTGAAATAACTAAAAGCACCCTCATATAAACATTAACATTTATAGTAAGGCACAGCGCATGGCAATTAAGTTAGGTATTATTTCAGATCCTATTAGTGGATTTAACATCAAAAAAGACACCGGTTTTGCAATGATGATGCAGGCGCAAGAGCGCGGCTACGAAATTTATTACATGGAGATGGATGACTTATCTCTTCGTAAAGGTAAATCGTATGCAACAGCAGCTAAGGCGCAAGTATTTAACAACGCAGAAAAATGGTACGAACTTGAAGAAAAATCTACCATTGCGCTTGCCGATCTAGATGTGATTTTAATGCGTAAAGACCCTCCTTTCGATACAGAGTACATTTACGCAACGTACATTTTAGAGCGCGCAGAACAAGAAGGTACGTTAATAATTAACAAACCACAAAGTTTGCGTGATGCTAACGAAAAGCTGTTTACTGCTTGGTTTAGCGAGCATACCCCTGATACATTAGTGACACGTAGCCAAAAACAAATTCGTGAGTTTTTAGCTGAGCATAAAGACATTATTTTAAAACCACTTGATGGCATGGGTGGCGCGTCTATTTTTAGGGTAACTGAAAACGACGCTAATATTGGCGTTATTTGCGAAACATTAACAGAGCACGGTAGCCGCTTTGCAATGGCACAAAATTATATTCCAGAGATCAAACAAGGCGACAAGCGCGTATTGGTTATTGATGGCGAAGTAATTCCGTACTGCCTAGCGCGTATTCCACAAAATGGCGAAACACGTGGTAACTTAGCTGTTGGTGGTAGAGGCGAAGCACGCCCGCTTAGCGAGTCAGATTTAAGAATTGCTCAAGCTGTTGCACCAACGCTTAAAGAAAAAGGCTTAATATTTGTTGGTTTAGACATTATTGGCGATAAGCTAACAGAAATTAATGTTACAGCGCCAACGTGTGTTCGCGAAATTGAAGCAGCATACGATATTTCTATAACAGGTATTTTGTTTGACGCAATTGAAAGAAAGCTAGATAAATAAGCATCTACCTGTCGTTATTAAAAGCACTTTCGTGTCATAAATTTTAATATAGTTGTTAACTATTAATTTTTAAACCGTATGAAAGTGCTTTTTTAGTTTTAAAAACAAAGGTATGTGCCATACTCAAAGTTCATTAACTAAAAAGGGTGAAATCTATGCAGTCATTAGAAAATCATTTTTTAATCGCGATGCCGTCGATGCAAGACCCTCTTTTTAAACGTGCTGTTACCTATATTTGTGAGCACAATGAAGACGGGGCTATGGGCTTGGTTATTAACCAACCTATTAATGTAACAGTTGGCGAACTACTCGATAAAATAGAAATTGATAACGATAAATCCCAACAAGCAGCGCAGGTTGCTGTTTATGCTGGTGGTCCGGTTAAAACCGACCGAGGCTTTGTACTTCACTCTCCAAAACTCGGTTATACCTCAAGCCAAAAGCTCAGTAGTGAAATAATGATTACGACATCAAAAGATGTATTAGCGAGCCTAACTACGTCGCAAGCACCCGATCAATTTATTATTACTTTAGGCTATTCTGGCTGGGAGCAAGGTCAACTAGAGCAAGAACTGCTAGATAATAGCTGGTTGATCATTGAAGCAGATCCAAAGATCATTTTTGATACTCCCGTTGAAAAACGATGGGAAAAAGCAGTTTCAATGTTGGGCTTTGATATTAGCCAACTCAGCCCTGAAGCTGGTCACGCATAACAACTTAAAATTTAAACAAGATAAACATGACAAAAAGAACGCTTAAACCAAAAGGCGAACGAACTGTAATGGGTTTTGACTTTGGTACCAAAAGCATTGGTATTGCTATAGGACAAGAGCTTACTGGTAGTGCGTCTAGCCTTAAAGCCGTAAAAGCACAAGATGGCATACCTAACTGGGATGACATTGCAGTACAAGTAACCGAGTGGGAGCCCGACTTAATGGTTGTTGGTTTACCATTAAACATGGATGGCACCTCACAGGAGGTTACGTTCAAAGCTAAAAAGTTTGCCAACAGGTTGCATAACCATTACGCCATACCTGTAGAAACACAAGATGAACGCTTAACAACCGCTGATGCTAAAGCACGTTTATTTGAGCAAGGTGGTTACAAAAAGTTAGGTAAAGGAAACGTAGATAATATGTCTGCGGTTATTATTTTAGAAAGTTTTTTTGAATCTAGCTACGGTGAATAAGCCTGCTATATAAACAACTCGTTATATAAATAAAAAGCGCCGACATTGGCGCTTTTTTTATTCGATTTAAAAATTAATTACTCTTTTTCGCCCATTCCATCAACGGTAACGCCTTGTAAGAACCCTGCTCCTTGCTGCTCGTTGTTTCGCAGCTTGATCATTAAGCGTAGATCGTTAGGCGAGTCGGCATGATGCAACGCATCTGCGTAGTTAATTCGCTCTTGTCTATAAAGCTCAAACAATGCTTGGTCAAAGGTTTGCATACCCATTTCTTTCGACTTAGCCATTGCTGTTTTAATGCCACCAATATCGCCACTTTTAATGAGTTCTGCAATCATTGGTGAATTAAGTAATATTTCGATCGCAGCAACACGGCTTTCGCCATCAGAAGTTGGTACTAATTGCTGCGCCACGATAGCACGTAAATTAAGTGCTAAATCGTACTTGAGCTTATCGTGTTTTTCTTTTGGTACTAAATGCATAATACGGTCAATGGCTTGGTTTGCATTATTAGCATGCAGTGTAGCTACACATAAGTGACCTGTTTCAGCAAAGCTTAATGCGTACTCCATGGTTTCTTGTGAGCGTATTTCACCAATCAAAATTACATCGGGAGCTTGGCGTAATGAACTCTTCAGTGCTGATTCAAAGCTTTCAGTATCAAGCCCTACTTCTCGTTGAGTAATAATACTTTTACGATGCTCATGAACAAATTCAATCGGATCTTCAATCGTTAGTATGTGACCACGTTGATTACGGTTTCTGTAACCTATAAGTGCAGCTAACGAGGTAGACTTACCAGTACCTGTACCACCAACAAATAAAACTAATCCGCGCTTAGACATAATTACATCGGTAAGTGTAGAGGGCAGCCCTAATTCACTTACATCGGGTATTTGCGTCACAATTCGACGAATAACCATACCGGCTCTATCGCGTTGCCAAAAGGCTGAAATACGAAAGCGCCCTTCGTCTGTTGCAATAGCAAAGTTACATTCTTTTGTTTTATGAAACTCTGCTTTTTGCTTTTCGCTCATGGCTGATTCAACCATTTCAAGCGATTGTTCGTCTGTTAACTTTTCATCACTAAGCGCAATAAGCTCACCGTTTATTTTTGCGCTTACTGGTAGTTGGCTCGATACAAATAAATCAGAGCCTTTTTTGTCAATCATTACTAATAAAAAATCGTTTAAAGATAAAGCCATAATAATTCCTTAACCACCAAACTGTGTTTTATCTTGCGCTTTTTCTTTCGCAGCAGTATTAGTAATAACGCCACGATTTACTAAATTAGTTAAGCACTGATCCATTGTTTGCATACCTACAGAGGCACCTGTTTGAATAGATGAATACATTTGTGCAATTTTATCTTCACGTATCAAGTTACGAATGGCTGGAACTGCAATCATAATTTCGTGTGCGGCTACTCGACCACCACCCACTTTTTTAAGTAACGTTTGCGAAATTACTGCGCGCAAAGATTCAGATAACATTGAGCGCACCATTGATTTCTCTTCACCAGGGAACACATCGATAATACGGTCAATGGTTTTTGGTGCAGACGTTGTATGCAACGTACCAAATACTAAGTGACCCGTTTCTGCTGCTGTCATTGCAAGACGAATTGTTTCTAAATCTCGTAGCTCACCAACCAATATTACATCTGGATCTTCACGCAACGCACTACGAAGTGCATTTGAAAAACTATGTGTATCACGATGAACTTCACGTTGGTTAATTAAGCTTAATTTATTATCGTGAACAAACTCGATAGGATCTTCTATGGTTAAAATATGGTGATGTTTATTTTGATTTATATAATCAACCATAGCTGCAAGTGTTGTCGATTTACCAGAGCCGGTTGGTCCTGTCACTAACACGAGTCCACGTGGGGTGTCGGAGATTGTTTTAAAAATATCAGGAGCCCCCAAATCGTCAAGCGTCAAAACTTCGCTTGGGATCGTACGAAACACTGCTGCGGGGCCACGATTTGAATTAAAAGCATTAACACGAAAACGTGCTAAGTTAGGTACTTCAAACGAAAAATCCACTTCTAGATTTTGTTCATAGTCCTTACGCTGATTATCGTTCATAATATCGTAAACCAGACTGTTTACGTCTTTGTCTTCTAATGCTGGTATATTAATGCGGCGAACATCACCATCTACACGTATCATAGGTGAAACACCTGACGATAAATGTAAATCGGATGCTTTGTGCTGCACACTAAATGCCAACAATTCGGTAATATCCATTTATGACTCCACAACTAACTGATAAATATATGGTTACAATAGCAGAACGACTTACATCCGCCTACGCTAGAATTGCAAATGCGGCAAAAAATGTACAACGTAATAGTAACGAAATTAATTTGCTGGCAGTGTCTAAAACAAAGCCAAGCGAAGATATTATTGCAGCCTATCAACATGGTCAACGCCAATTTGGTGAATCTTATGTTCAAGAGGCTGTAGATAAAATAGCTCAACTACACACATATAGCGACATCATTTGGCATTTCATTGGTCCTATTCAATCAAATAAAAGTGCATTAGTTGCCGAAAATTTTGATTGGGTGCAAAGTGTGGATCGTATAAAAATAGCAAAGCGATTAGACTCACAACGTCCTGATGATAAAAGCCCGCTTAATGTACTTATTCAAGTAAATATAAGTAATGAAGAGGCTAAATCGGGCTGCCACCCAGATGAAATCAGCCAATTAGCTGACTTTATTAATCAGTGTAAACATCTAACATTACGCGGATTAATGGCTATTCCAGCTAAAAGCGATGATCCCTTAGCTCAAACTCAATCTTTTGAGCAATTACAAACTTGCTTTGATAAACTAAAGACCCAATATCTTTATATAGATACTTTGTCGATGGGAATGAGTAACGATGTTGAAGCCGCGATTAGCGCAGGATCAACTATGGTTAGAATCGGCACAGACATTTTTGGAACACGAACTTAAAAGGTGATAACAGATTTATGTCAGATAAAAAAATCGCATTTATAGGCACAGGTAATATGAGCTACGCCATTATTGGTGGCATGGTAAAAAACGGTTTTAACGCAAGTAATATCATTGCGACTAACCGCAACCAAGAAAAGCTTGCAAAGGTAGCAGCCGACTTTAAGGTGCAAACCACCAGTGACAATAACGAAGCCCTTCGCGATGCTGACGTAATTGTTTTGTCTGTTAAGCCACAAATGATGGGCGATTTATGCAAATCGTTTCAAGAATCTGGCGTAGACTTTAGCGATAAACTATTTATTTCGGTTGCAGCTGGCTTAACCGTAAAACGTTTACGTGAAATGCTTGGTCAAGAAGTGAAAATGGTACGTTGTATGCCAAATACACCTTCGTTGCTTGGTCGTGGTGTATCTGGTTTATATGGTGCAGGCGAAACACAAAGCGAGCACGAATTTGTACAACAAGTTTTTGAATGCACCGGTATTGTTGTGTGGGTTGAACAAGAGTCGCAAATTAACGACATTATTGCCGTTACCGGTTCATCACCTGCTTACTTCTTCTTATTTATGGAAGCTATTGAAGAAAAAGCTAAAGCGCTGGGTTTTAACGATGAAGATGCGCGTCGCTTAGTACAACAAACAGCACTTGGCGCAGCTGAAATGGCACTTAGCCAACCAGATATTACTATCTCGCAGTTACGCTCAAACGTAACATCAAAAGGTGGTACTACTCATGCTGCTGTTGAGCACTTAAAAGATCAAGGCTTAACAAAAACCGTTGGTGATGCTATGGATGCGTGTATTGCCCGTGCAGAGCAAATGGAAAAAGAACTTTAAGCTTATTTTACTTTAAAGGTAAAACTTATGAATACCATACAGTTTTTGATCAGTACCCTATTTGATTTATTTTTAATGGTGGTATTACTGCGTTTTTGGTTACAGTGGGCAAAAGCCGACTTTTATAATCCAATGAGCCAGTTTGTGGTTAAAGCCACTTCGTTTGCAGTAAAGCCTCTGCGTAAAATCATTCCTGGATTTGGTGGGCTTGATTTAGCATCACTATTACTTGCGTTTATTGTTGCAGTAGCCAAAATAAGCACTTTAATGCTTGTGTTATATGGTGGATGGGCAATACAGCCTGTAATTATTCAAGCATTAATAACCGTGTTAAAAGAAGGTCTTAATTTAGTCTTTTGGGTACTTATTATTCGCGCTATTTTGAGCTGGGTTAGCCAAGGTTATAACCCCATTGAGGCAGTTTTCCACCAGCTTACTGAACCAATGCTACAGCCAATTCGTAAGGTATTACCATCAATGGGTGGCTTAGATTTATCAGTTTTAGTGCTTATTATTGGTATCCAAGCTTTGCAAATGCTGCTTATGGACTTTTTAGTTTAATATAGGTTTTTAGGGCGCGCTGATCTTGAGTGGTTAAATTTACAGCAGTGTGTTTGGTTTTTAGGCAAGGTAGAGCCTGTGTAGTGTGGTTACTCCCCATAAATAGGCGATAACGCAGCATAAGACCAAACATGCGCTGCCCAAAGGGTTCCTTCTAGGGGCGATTAACTCTTTGTTGCCTACATGGATGTAGGTAAGGGGCGTGAGCAGGACGCGGAAGCTTTGCTCGGTTTTTACTTATTCTTACATGGATGTAAGTCAGTAGAATAACGCAGGAGCAGTTATCGAGCCCACTAGGTTACAAACCTCGCGCCACGATTTAATCGCCCCTAGATTGAACAAATTTTAATCCACAAAGATTAACACGCCCTAATTAAAGAGGCCCAAGGGCCTCTTTTTTATATGTTTTAAGGAATACATAATGAACCGTTTAATTAAGTTTTGTTTTATTACTTGTTTAGCATTTGCGTTTAACGCGCAAAGTGAAGAAATGCAAGGAGCACAGTATAAAGAGCTTGGTCCTTGGCAAGTACATTACATCGCGTTTCCTTCTACCTTTATTCAGCCAAAAATAGCAAAAGCGTATAACCTTGAGCGAAGTGGATACAAAGGTATTGTAAATATTTCCATATTAAAAAATGATGCCGAAAACACAGCCCAAACAGCAAAGCTTACTGGCACAGCTAGAAACCTACTTGGCAACAAACAAACACTTACTTTTAAAGAAGTAAAAGAAGGTGATTCTATTTACTACCTTGCCCAAGTTGACTATACCAACGAAGAGATTTTACGCTTTGAGATTGAAATACAACAAAATAATCAATTTCAAAAATTACAGTTTCAGCAAAAATTTTATGTAGATTAATAATATGACTAAAACTTTAGTACTTGCTACAGGTAATCCTGGCAAAGTAAACGAGCTGGCTAATATGCTAAGCCCTCTTAATATTAATGTAGTTCCACAGAGTAATTTTAACGTAGGTGAAGTTGCTGAAACTGGCACTACCTTTGTTGAAAATGCCATAATTAAAGCGCGCCATGCGGCTAAAATTACTGGTATGCCCGCTATTGCCGACGATTCAGGTTTAGAAGTAGACGGCTTAAATGGCGCACCTGGTGTGTATTCTGCCCGTTTTGCAGGTGCTGACGCTAGCGATCAGGATAATATTGATAAATTACTCGTTGATTTAGGCGACAATCCTATTCGCAGTGCGCGCTTTTGGTGTGTACTGGTATTAATGCGCCACGCAGACGATCCTACTCCACTTATTTGCAGTGCAAGCTGGGAAGGCGAAATTACACTAACTCAAAATGGTAATGGTGGTTTTGGTTACGATCCGGTATTTTTTGTACCAGAACAAAATTGTACAAGTGCTGAGCTCACAAAAGAGCAAAAAAATGCAGTAAGCCATCGTGGTCAAGCACTGCAAAAATTATTGCTAGAGTTAAAGCAAAAAGGCGGCCTGTGAACCTTCCACCACTGAGCTTATATGTGCACGTGCCTTGGTGCGTGCAAAAATGCCCGTACTGCGATTTTAATAGCCACGGACAAAAAGGTGAAATACCTGAAGCCGAATATATTCAGCATTTAATTGATGATTTAAAAGCTGATTTGCACTTAGTGCAAGGGCGTAAAATTCATAGTATTTTTATTGGTGGAGGCACTCCTAGTCTATTAACTGGTGCAGCTTACACCCGCTTACTAAAAGAAGTCGACAGCCTAATTGGACTTGAAGAGCACTGTGAAGTTACCTTGGAAGCCAACCCTGGCACAGTAGAAACAGGTCGCTTTAAAGATTACGTAAAAGCAGGTATTAACCGTATTTCTATTGGCGTGCAAAGCATGCAAAACGACAAGCTAAAAGCACTTGGTCGGATTCATGGCAGCGACGAGGCTAATTATGCCGCGCAACAAGCTAAAGAAGCTGGTTTAAACAGCTTTAATCTTGATTTAATGCACGGTTTACCAGGGCAAACACTTGACGATGCATTGAGTGATTTAAAGCAGATCATTGCACTCGATCCTCCCCATATATCTTGGTATCAACTAACTATTGAACCCAACACTCAATTTGCTTCAAAGCCTCCTACCTTGCCACAAGACGAAACACTGTGGGACATTCAAGAGCAAGGGGTAGAGTTACTCGCTCAAGCAGGTTACATACAATACGAAATATCAGGCTATGCAAAAGCGGGCTATCAATGCCAACATAACTTGAATTATTGGCGTTTTGGCGATTATCTCGGTATTGGCTGCGGCGCACATGGTAAGGTTACTGATGCAAATACAGGGCTAATTACGCGTACCGAAAAGGTTAAACACCCACGCGGTTATATGGATTTAATTAAACCGTATATGTATAAAAGCTGGCATGTAGAGCAAGACGATTTAGCATTTGAATTTTTTATGAACCGCTTTCGCCTTGTTGAGCCTTGCCCTATTAATGATTTTAATAAACTAACAACACTGCCGCTACAAAGTCAGCAAAGCGCATTAAACCAAGCAATTAATAAAGGTTTATTGACTCAAACAGACAGCCATTGGCAGGTGAGCTTAAAAGGTCATCGTTTTTTAAATGACCTGCTAGAATTGTTTGTGTAGCGCAAAGGCACTGCACAACAATATAAAACTAATAAATATAAATCACCCTAATGGGTTTCTAACAACAAAAGGGAAAACAATGCGTAAACTTACTTTTATTGCAGCAGCAGTTGGCGTTGCACTTCTTGCTGGTTGCCAGCAAACAACACAACAAGCTACTTCAGCTCCTGTTGCACAAGCAGTTCAATCACAACAAAGTGAAATAGACAAAGCGAATGCATTTTTTGAAGATACATTTAACCGCGACGTAATGAGCAGCCCTGTATATCAAACATACATGGGAATTAAGCAAGATTACGATAAGTGGGACGATGGCAGCGAAGAAAGAAAGCTTAAAGATTTAGCACAAACAAAAGCTGACCTAGTTACACTAAAAGCAATTAATCGTGATTTATTAGATAACGCAACAAAAGTTAGTTACGACTTAAAAAAACAAGATCTTGAAAGCTCAATTGCTGACTTTAAATGGCGCTACCATAACTACCCTGTGAACCAAATGTTTGGTACGCATTCTATGATCCCTGCATTTTTAATTAACCAGCATCAAATTAGTAATGTAAAAGAAGCTAAAGACTACATTTCTCGTTTAAATGGTGTGACTGGTGTTATTGATCAGCTTATCGTTGATTTAACTGTACGTGCAGAAAAAGGCATCATTGCCCCTAAATTTGTGTTCCCACATGTTATTGATTCAAGCAAAAATATTATTCATGGTGCACCGTTTGAAAAAGGCGATGATTCTACATTGCTTGCTGACTTTAAACGTAAAGTAACGGCGCTTGAAATTAGCCAAGACGAAAAAGACTCGTTAATTAGCGATGCATCAGATGCATTAAAATCAGCTGTTAAACCATCTTACTCTAAACTAATTAATTACCTAGCACAGCTTGAAAAACGTGCTGATGATCGCGATGGCGCATGGAAATTACCTGATGGCGAAGCGTTTTATAACAACGCACTTAAGCGCACAACTACAACTGATTTAACCGCTAAAGAAATTCATGCAATTGGCCTATCTGAAGTGACACGTATTCATGATGAAATGCGTGAAATTAAAGATAAAGTTGGCTTTAAAGGCGACTTAAAAGCGTTTATGCAGTTTATGAAAACTGACAAGCAATTTTACTACCCTAATGATGCACAAGGTAAACAACGTTATCTTGATGAAGCCACTGGGCTTATTGATACAATGAAAACGCGTTTAGATGAGCTATTCATTGTTAAACCAAAAGCAGGTTTAAAAGTAAAAGCGGTTGAAGGATTCCGTGAAAAAGCGGCAGGTAAAGCATTTTACCAACAGCCAGCTCCAGATGGTTCACGCCCAGGTGTTTACTACGCTAACCTTTACGATATGGAAGCAATGCCAACGTACCAAATGGAAGCACTTGCCTACCACGAAGGTATTCCGGGACACCATATGCAAATAGCTATTTCACAAGAGCTAGAAGGTATTCCTAAGTTCCGTAAGTTTGGTGGCTACACTGCGTATATTGAAGGCTGGGGTTTATACTCAGAGTTCATTCCTAAAGAAATGGGCATGTACTCAGACCCTTACTCAGATTTTGGTCGCCTTTCAATGGAGCTATGGCGCGCATGTCGCTTAGTTGTTGATACGGGTATTCACGCAATGAAGTGGACTCGCCAAGAAGGTATTGATTACTACGTAAATAACACGCCTAATGCAACATCTGACGGTGTTAAAATGGTTGAGCGTCACATTGTAATGCCTTCACAAGCAACGGCTTATAAAGTGGGTATGCTTAAGATTTTAGAACTTCGTGAAGACGCTAAAAAGCAACTGGGTGATAAATTTGATATTCGCCAGTTCCACGACGTAGTACTTAAAAATGGTCCTGTGCCACTTAATGTACTAGAAAACTTTGTTAACGAATGGGTAGCAAGCAAAAAAGCTTAATATCATTTAAAGCAATTGTTTAAATTGAAAAGGTCGTATTTGCGACCTTTTTTGTTTTATAGTGATAAAAAATCTTTGAGAATAATAATGGATTTAAGCATACAGCTACTTAACGCACGCATTTCAAAGCATCAGTTAAATGAGCTCGATAACGACTTTAAAAAGCTAAGCCCTGCTCAGCAAACTTTGCAACTAAACCATTTATATGAAAGCGCTCAACGATTGAGTGTTAAGTATGATTTTATGCAAAACATTGCTACACGTATATTAAGTACTAATACAGCACCCGCACCATTTATTAATCAACTTACTAATATTGATGCGTTAAGTTTTTTTACCCCAGCGCTCAAAGTAAATAAAGGCTTTTTAGCACAAGATACCCAAGGAAATAACGTACTGCATAATGTGTTTAAACACGCTAATTATGCAAAGCTGCCATTTAACTATGTACGCTCTCTAATGCTATTTGAATCTAATGACGATTTACTAAAAGCGCTAGCTCAGCCAAATCAACAAGGATTAACGCCGGTTGCTAACTACATTGCTTACGCCGATAAACCTAACACACCAGTTAAGCATGAGTTTTCAGCGTTATTAGCACTTATGGAAATAGAGCAAAAACAAAACCCGAGTGCCAAGCAGCAATTCCCTAGCGCATTAAAAGGTCAAAAACTTAATGAGACCACTATTTTATTAAGTGCCGCTTATTTACAGCGTTCAACAGTGCAAGTCGTACATTTAATCAAAGCACTTTAACTTACAAATGTCTTCTAAAAAACATGCTGTTTATAAAGTGGCAAGCATACGTGGCAGTGCAGTTTTTCATGGTGGTTGATGTGCTTCAATATGAATATTTTCTGCCACTTTAGAGCTTAAATAATATTTTAGATTTAATCACTTAAGTAATATTCAACACTGGTTACCACTCTTACGTTTTTTATTTGTGGTGTGTTTGAATCTCTATTACCAATACTAAACTGACCTTGGCGGGCTGTTTTTATTTTTCCTAATTTAGAATTAGAATCTTTAGCAAATTTATTAGCTACCTCTCGCGCCTTTTCAGTTGCCTCTTGCACCATTGTCGGTTTTATATCGTTTAAGCCTGTAAATATGTATTCAATTTTTGTTTCGTAGCTATCTTGCACAACAGCAATATCTTGCTTAGCAAGGCTGCTAACTTTACCAAGTGCATTTTGAACTTTATCAGGTGCATTTGAATATACGGTTATATTTGAGCGGACAATGTACCGAAACTTCTGGTTTTCGTTGTTATATTCACGTGCTTGTTTATCAATAATTGATTGGCTGCCCAAGGTTATTTCATTGTCGTCAAAACCATGTAATTTTAAAAAAGCGATTACAGCATCATTTTTTCTTTCAACTCTGCTTACCAGCTTTTCAAGGTTATTATCGGCATCACTAAACTGCAGTGGCCAAATAACTGTATCGGCGATGACTTCGCGCTCAGCTAATCCCTTTACTTGCACCGTACGTTCCATACTTTTTACATTAAGGGCCGTGCTTTTTAAAATAAATCCGAAACTAATTAAGCCTATACTTAAACAGACAGCAGCAATTACTATATAAAAATCGGGTGCTTTATTCACATTATTCTCCTTGATTGACATCAATAATAAGCAATTGTCCGCTCGAAATAACACGACAAACAGGGTACATTGAGACTATAAATAACGCAAAATTTAATCAGCCAAGGAAAATCCATGAGCTTAAAGCGCATTACCCAGTTTTTTAACCCAAGCTCAGTGGCAGTTATTGGTGCCTCTAACGTATCTACTCGTGCTGGTTTTGTTGTTATGCGTAACCTTTTACAAGGTGGCTTTAAAGGCCCAATAATGCCTGTAACACCTAGTTATACAGCAGTTCACGGTGTACTCGCATATTCTTGTATTGCCGATTTACCTAAAGTCCCCGACCTTGCTGTTATTTGCACAAACAAAAACACCTTAACCGACATAATTCAGCAGCTTGGTGAGCTGGGTTGTAAAAGCGCAATAGTTATTGCTGACGGACTTTCTGGGGATCAAAAAAGTGCGCTTAAAGCATGCGCTCAAGCCCATCAAGTTACTTTACTAGGACCAAACTGTTTAGGGTTACTGATTCCGCATATTGGTTTAAATGCGAGTTTTTCGCACACAGTAGCAAGCCCCGGTAAAATTGCATTTGTATCTCAATCTGCTGCGGTATGTTCTACCATTTTAGACTGGGCTAAAAACAAAGAAATTGGTTTTTCGTATTTTGTCTCGGTTGGTGATTGCCTTGATATAAACTTTAATGAGTTACTTGATTTTTTAGGGCGTGACGTTAAAACCAAAGCTATTTTGCTCTACATAGATAACATTGAAGATATACGCGGTTTTATTTCAGCTGCCCGTGCAGCGGCTTTTAGCAAACCTGTTATTGCTATAAAAACAGGAAAAACCAGTGCAGGCGCCCTCGCTGCAGAAATTCATACAGGCGGAAAGCAAAGCTCTGATGCAGTTTACGATGCACTTTTTCAGCGTGCTGGTATGCTACGCGTAAATGATTTACGTGAACTTTTTGCAGCTACACAAACACTTGCAATGCACCCGAAGTTACTTAAGGTTGAGCAGTTAACCATTTTAACAAATGGCGGCGGACCTGGTGTTATGGCTGTTGACGAACTTATTCAAAGTTCAGGTAAGTTAGCCGAGTTGAGCGTTGAAACTCGCAATGCGCTTAATAAAGTGATTCCGCAATCAGAAACCACTTCAAACCCTGTAGATATTTTTGGCGACTCCGCTCCGGCTCGTTACAAGCAGGCACTGGAGATTTTATTACATGCTAAAGAAGTTAAAAATTTACTTATAATTCATACTCCATCAGCGCTAGCACCTAGTGAAGATTATGCAGATATTATTGTGCAAACACTTAAAACGCTTCCTAAAATGGCCCGTCCTTATGTAATTACTAACTTTATGGGCGAAGATGCTTCATACGCAGCAAGAAAAGTGTGCTCTAACAATGCAATACCCACCTATCGTACGCCAGAGGGTGCTGTTGGTGCATTTATGCATTTAGTAACTTATCGCCGTAACCAAAAGCATTTAACACAAACACCTGAGTCTAATACCGATGACGCTAAAATAAATAAAGAGGCTGCTAAAGCCCTTATTAATGAGTTTTTAGATGATCAACACAGCTATCTACCTACCCATCAAGCGAGCCAAATATTAAATCATTATGGTATTAAGTGTATTAAAACCGAAGTTGCTTACACCCCAACAGAAGCTAAAGAGCAAGCAATAGAACTCGGGTTTCCTGTTGCATTAAAACTGATTAGTCCAAGTATTGCCTCTAAATCTGAGGTTGGTGGAGTCGTGCTTAATTTAAATGATGCGCAAGAAGTAGAACAAACTGCATTTGCAATGCTCATTCGGATCAAAAACACGTACCCTGATGCAACCATTGAAGGTTTTTCATTACAAAAAATGGCTCCTCGCGCCGGCGCTAATGAATTAAGAATAGCGATTAAAACAGAGCCAAATTTTGGTCCTGTTATTTTATTGGGTGAAGCAGGTACAGGGTTAGAATATGCACAAGCAGCGGTTGCCTTACCACCACTAAACATGAATTTAGCAAAGTATTTAATTGCCGCAGCACACGATAAAGGCGTGTTAAAAGAGCGCATATTACCTGAAAAGGTCGATAAGTATCGTTTATGCGCATTACTAACTCGCATTTCGCAGTTAGTGATTGATCAACCCGATATCAGCTCAATGGAGCTTAACCCTATACTTGCCAGTAACGGGCAGTTTTTAGTACTTGATGCGACCATGACACTTAATCGCTATCAAACCCAAAGCAATCGTAAGCGCTTATCTATTCGCCCCTACCCTATTGAGCTCGTAGAAATAGTAACGCTTAAAAACAACACTCAGGCTACGCTCAGACCAATAAAACCAGAAGACGAGCAAGCACACCAAGCATTTGATCAATCTCTTAATAAAGAAGACAGGTACAAACGATTTTTTGGTGAATTGCCACAGTTTAACCACGATCAACTCGCTAAAATGACGCAAATTGATTACGACCGTGAAATGGCGTTTATTGTATGCCAACGCTTTGAAGGTAAAACACGTACATTAGGTGTATCAAGAGTGATTATGGATCCCGATAACTTACATGCTGAATTTGCTATTGTTGTACGCTCAGACTGCCAAGGTTTAGGTTTGGGTAGAATACTAATGAGTGCAGCAATTAATCACTGTAAACGCCAAGGTGTTGAGTCGGTTGAAGGTATTACATTGCCAGAAAATACCGGCATGATTGAGCTTGCACGTAAACTCGGCTTTAAAATAAGCCGTGATTTTGAAGAAGGCAGCATTAATATGGTGCTTTTACTTAAATAATGACAAACAAACCAACCTCAAGACAAAAAGTAGCGAGTCTGTTTGAAGGCACAGGCGGCTATCATCGCGCTGGGCACCTACTTGATATTGCGCTGATTGCTTTAATTATGATTAATGTAGTCGCTATTATCATTGAATCAATCCCAAGTGTTGCACAGCAATACTACGACGCATTTTTAATCTTAGAAATTGTCTCGGTGGCTATTTTTGGAGTTGAATATGTAGTAAGAGTTTGGTCGTGTGTTGATAAACCCAAATATGCTGCAATTGAAGGTTCTAACGTAAAGCGCCGACTCAAGTATCTTTTTTCCCCATTGGCAGTAATAGATTTAATAGCTATATTGCCTAGCTTATTAATGTTTATAGTACCACTAGACCTGCGTTTTTTACGTGTACTAAGGCTTTTAAGAGTATTTAAACTTACGCGTTATTCACGTGCTATGCAGCTACTTCTACAAGCTTTTTTAAGTGAAGGAAGCTCCCTCTTTGCCGCCTTTTTTATTATGGCAGTTGTTCTTATTTTAGCGTCTTGTGGCATTTATTTAATTGAGCACGACGTACAACCAGATAAATTTGGGTCTATTCCTGCCGCCATGTGGTGGGCAATGGCAACATTAACCACGGTTGGCTATGGTGACGTAGTGCCAATAACACCACTTGGTAAGTTGTTTGGAGGAGTAATAACGCTGCTTAGTATGGGGATGATAGCAATACCAACCGGTTTATTAGCATCAAGTTTTTCAGAGCAAGTACGCAAACGTCGCCAAGCTTTTGAAGACGCTGTACACGAACAGATTCATGGTGGCACACTTAACGATGGCTCGCTTAATGATGAACAGCGCGGTCACTTAGATGAGTTACGTTGTAAATTAGGTCTAAATAAATTAGAAGCTAACAAAGCAATTAAAACTCAACTAAATGAGCACAATAGCAAATTATTTTGCCGAAATTGCGGAAAACGCCCCTAGAATGAACCCAAAGGGCAGCGTATCTTTAACTTAAAAAGACGAGCAGACCTTAGGTTAACTTTTATTGAATATGTCATCCCAGTTACGTGTAATCAGTGCTGGTACATCTTCACTTGAAACTGGCCGACTAAATAGATACCCCTGAAAATGCTTACAACCAAGCGCCTTTAAAAAGGTAAGTTGATGTGAGCTTTCAACCCCTTCAGCTACACACTCTTTTCCTAAACTATGAGCCAATGCTAATGTTGAGCGAATAATGGCTTCATCATCAGAATCAACGCCTATATCTTGCACAAAGCTGCGGTCGATTTTAAGCACATCAATAGGGAAGCGTTTTAAGTAAGTGAGTGAGGCATAGCCGGTACCAAAGTCATCCATATATAATCTACAACCAAGCTTTTTAAGCATTTCCATACTCTGTAAAGCGTGCTTTGAGTCACGAATTAGTATTGATTCTGTAATTTCAAATACAATAGCTTCTGATGGAACTCCTGCAAAGCCTAATGCTCGTTTTATCTCTGGCACTAACTCTTCAAATTCGAAATCTAATGCAGATAAATTTATAGATAAATACAACTCAGGCGACACTTTACGCCATTCTTTTAGCTCATCTAACGCACGGGCGAGCGTTTGTAACATTATTTTTGTAATCAAACCAATACTCTCAGCCGCTAAAGAAAACTCCTGAGTTTGTACTAATTTGTTCTCAGGCCAACGCAGTAACACTTCAAACCCCTCGGTTTTATAAGTTTGCGCATTTATAATCGGCTGGTAGTTATTACAAAATTCATGCTCTTGATATGCCTTAGTTAGCTGTGACTCTAAGTGAAGCGCTCTTTGTACATGTTGATTCATTTCTTGTTTATAAAACTGATAACTGCCCTCAAGTGAATCTTTAGCATGATAAAGCGCAATATTCGCAGCTTTTAATAGTGTTCCACTTTGCAATGCATCATCAGGTGAAATAGCCACACCAATGCTTAAATTAATATTTACAACTTGCCCGCTAATACTGATATTTTGGTTTACACAATCCATAAGTTTTGCGCAAATTAATAATACTTCTTCAATTTGGTGAATATCCTCTACAAGTACAACAAACTCATCACCACCAAAGCGTGCAACACTATCTGATGGGCGCAAAGTAAGCTTTAGTCGTTTGGCTACTTTTTTAATTAATTCATCAGCAGCCTCATGCCCTAATGAATCGTTAAAGTATTTAAAGCGTTTAATATTTATGTGTAATAACGCTACCTTGCATTGATGATGTTTGGCTTGCTCTAATGCGTGCTCAACACGGTCATTAAATAATGTACGATTAGGTAAGCCTGTTAATACGTCGTAGTTGGCAAGTAAATGAAGTTCATTTTCAGCTAATTTTTGCGCACTGATATCTGTTAAAATAATTACATAGCTATTTAAGCTTTGGTTGTTATCGGCTACAGCACTTATTTTCACTAATACATGACGCGACTCTCCACTAGCAAGAATAACCGTATCCTCACAAGAAAAGTGCTCCTCAACCGATAACTTTTTCATAATACGTAAATAATCAAACCGATGGCTGCGCGAAATACCTAAATTTAAGGAGCGGCTAGATAATGACTCAGCCGAAAAATTGAACGCCGTTTGTAGGGATTTATTTGAAGCTCGAATATTTAAATTTTTATCGAGTATAAACACCCAATCTCGAGTTTGTTCAAATGCTGCCGTAAATAATAACGCATGCTCTTCAAACACCATTTCACGGGTCATATTAGTATAAGTACCAGCTACTTTTTGCGGTGTTTTGTCGTCCCATTCAACTACTTTGCCAAAGTCTTTATACCAGCGCCAATAACCTTTAGCGTGGCGTAAGCGGTAGGTACAATTAAAATACCCTTTCTCGGTAGATAAAAACTCCAACCATTCTAAACGGAATAACTGCTTATCTTGAGGGTGAATTTTAGCTAAATATTCATCAAGGCTAACGGTTTCATTGCTATATCCCAATTCGCTGTATAAACGAGGCTGATAAATATTTGGGTTAGTCGATTTCCAATCCCAAACTCCAGATTCACTGCCCTCAAGCGCTATTTTTAAACGCGCCTCACTCTCTTTACTTTCTTTATTTGCAGCTAACAAAATACGTTGAATTTTATTACGACGCATTACCCACATAGCTATTAAGGCAATAAATAGCACACCATATAAAACAATAAAATATGGAGCACGCCACAGAGGGTATTTTACTTTTATTTTTAAAATAGCTGGTGAAGTGTATTCACCGGTAAGTGGATCTTTCGCCCAGACTTTTAATTGATAGTTACCTGGGTTTAATTTAGGAAACAATACTCGGTTGTTATTGCGCGTATACGTTTTTTGACCATTATCTAATTGATACTCATAAATAATACGTTCTTGATTACTAAAAGCCATTGCTGAGAATGCAACTTCAAGCCCTATATCATCATGATTTAGCACAACTTTATTTAGTGGCTGTTTTAAATTGGGAGATAAATCTCGTGACATCAAATCAACTCGCGTAATATTTACATGCTCGATAAGCGACTGATGATTTTTGTTTTCCATTGGGTGAAAATAAGTAAAACCTTTAATACCACCATAAGCAATACGACCATCTTTAAGTTGTGCCATGGCATTACTATTAAATTCAGCCGAAAGTAGCCCTTCAGAGGTTGTGAATTGTTGAAAATGAAGCGTTCCTGGATTTAATCGCCAAATACCTTTATGGCTACTCATCCAGATCATACCGTCATCATCAAGCACCATATCGTAGAGCAAAGTACCGAGTTTATTTTTTTCTAGATCAATTGTATGTACTAATTGATAAGTCGTTGCATCTAGCCCTATCAAACCAAAATTAGAAAGTGAGATCCATAAAATATTATTGTTATCTATCACATACGACAGTACGTTAATAGCAACGTTTTCATGTTGCCTAGGTACTTTATAAATCATTTTTAACGCTAAATTTTTTGGATTTACTTGATACAAAATACCCGCATTAAAAAATAATGGAGAGTCGGGTTTATTAGACAAAGCAGGTAAAAATCCGTGGGCTAAAAAAGGTTCAAACTGCGCCATTTCGCCAGCCAATCGGGACACTATTTGCGTATTTATATTATAAACAAACACGCCATGATCAGAGTGAACATAATATAAGTCGCCATTTGGCATTAAGGTAACGCCATGTACCCAACCGGTTATTTGTTCTTGGTTAGCCGGATTTTTTGTTTTAGGTTCGCTGATCTGATGTGTAATGGGATCAAAAATAAACAACCCGCGATTACTATAAAGCCAAAGCTTATCTTTATAAGGCATTATTTCATATACGGTAAACTCAGTGGTGAGTAAATCTACTTTGTAATCTTTTAAATAAGGAGTCCCTGTATTTGCTTTTAAATCAACTTCAGTTAAACCGTTATGCGTTGCTAGCCATATCTTATCTTTGTACTCTGTAATTCCCCAAATCGAGTGATGTGACAGCCCTTCTCCACCGAGTTTACTACCATCAACATTATTAAAATGGTAATTATCATTTGATAAATAAAAAGCGCCATCGGTTTTAGTAGCAACCCATTTACCACCAGACTTATCTTTAGCCATGTCTATAATACTCGTGTCGGCGAGGGTATATTTACTCTGCGTAATGCGCGTATTTTTAATTATTTCACCGCTGTTTAAATTAAACTTAAACAACCCTTTATCTGTCGCTAAATCAATTTTTCCGTGTTCGTTAACTATTTCCCAAATATTTAAATCCGCTAACAATGCTTTATTTTTAAATACTAAATCTAATCGCTCAAACATACCCGATAGATCACTGATATCTACCTGATACAAGCCTTTAACAGTGCCGACTAATAGTTGATTATTTTCAGCTAACGCAAACGACTTCACATTATTTTGATAAATATGATTAGCTTCTCCCTTTAAGTGCTGTAAAGGTCGTATTTGCTCTGTGGCAATATCAAATACATAGGCTCCATGGCTAGTGCCGATAAATATATAACCGTTGTAATGAAATAGCTTTCTAACAAGAGTACTTTTATATTCACTAGGGAGTTCAAAAATAGACGTGATTTCGCCACTTTCTATATCAAGCTTAGCAAAGTCTCGACCTCGACCAATCCATAATGTTTTTTTATCAACGGTAAGCATACTAAAAACAGATTGATTCATTATCTGTTTTTCGCTGGTAGGTTTTTTTAAAAATTGTTTATATGAATCAGTTACCGGATCGTACCTAAATAATCCAGCAAGTAGAGATGCAATCCAAATACGACCTTCGGTATCTTGGTAAATACGGTCAATAATAGCTTCTTCTAACTCGCCATTAGGACCATTAATAGAGAGCACCTGATAGCCATCATATCGATTTAGCCCTGCTTCGGTAGAGAGCCATAAGTAACCGTTATTATCAATTAGCATGGTGTTGACGTAGCTTTGTGACAAACCTTCGCTTGGAGATAAACGCTTAACCTGCGCGCTTAGTTGGCAGCTTACAATCGCCATAAAAACGATAAAGTAACTTACAATCCGGTTAACGCCTCTGCTCATGCTTATTCCACATTATTATTTATTGTTATGGGTATTTTAGGGCGACAATATTACGGTGTTTATAAATATCAAAAAGTGATTGTAAAGCAAAAGTATATGTTAACACTTGGTTAAAACCAAGAGCACTATATAAATCAACTACGTTTTTGTAAGCAAAGGTATAAACTACTTTTTTTTGGCTTTTTAAAAGTGTTGAGATTAGTAACGTAGCTAGCCCTTTTGATCGATGTTTGGGAGCCACAAAAACAGTAGATAAAAATAGAAAATCAGTTTTATTTTGCAGCCTACATGCTGCAATAATTTCTTTATCAGCATAAACAACCCACAGTTGATCTTGCTTATTAGCACGCCCTTTTGCGTTATGTTGCTTATAAAACTTATTTACGAGTGGGGTTTTAATTTCATTTATGCATTCAATCACATACATAGTTGTACCAATTCGCCTAATTAGTACTAATTTAGCATCATAACCAAATACTGTTCAAATTGTTGCTTCAAAAACATTTGATCTGCAATCGGGCGGTTATGGATCGTGTTGTACACTTGTTCACGCGTTTTTTTATTTCGCTTAATTTGATACGCCCAAAATGACGCTTCATAATCAAGCTGAATTTGATACTTTTCCTCACGTGGCAATAGACACAGATTAAAACTCACGGTATTTCCTCATTAATTTATAAATAGATATTCAAACAAGCCACCACTGTGCAACTGTGCAACTGGTAACCAACTTGCTATTATACACTTCTTATTTTATTGATTTTTTCTGTAATTGGAAGTGATAGTGCATAGACGTTTTAATACTTTGTTATTATTGGTTAATTTATTCTTTAGCGCATCATGTTTGAGCCATCAATATAACCTTACTTTTAACCGCCCTGAAAGCACACCTCAATCTGATTACGTCGTTGAGTTATTAAAACTCGCTTATGCTGATATTGGTTATAAAATACACTTTGTAGATTTTGATCGCCGAAACGCATTATTAGCGGCTAATAACGGAGTATTAGATGGACAGTTAGGTCGAGATATTAGTGTAGAAAATCGTAGTAATTTAATTCGAGTTAACTACGAGCTCCTTAAATTTAATTTAGTAGCTTATAAAAATTGCCAACCAAATACATTTGATCAGCTCGATAATGTTGCGATTTTAGATGGTTACACAGTACAAGAGCGCTACTTATCTAGCTCGCAGTTTCCAGGTAATGTGGTCCGAGTTAAAAATTTAAATACACAGTTAAACTTATTTACTCAACATAAGGTACAGGGAATTCTATTATTTAATTCTTCTTTGCCTAAAAAAACAATAGCAGATACCTGTTTTATAAAAGAAATATTAATAACTTATCCAATATATCATTACCTACATAAAAGAAATGAAAACTTAGTTGAAAAACTACAACACGCATTAATTAAGCTAAACAGCGACGGAACAGTATACGCATTAAGAGCAAAGTATAATTTAAGCTTTTAAAAATCAAAACCTTGCTGTTCTATTGTGTTATCTAATCCACTGCCTTGCTGCTTTTTTTGCAAATAACGTTTATAACGTTGCTGACACAAACTTAATACTTTCTTTTTTTGTACGTTAGTTAACGAATTCCATAAAAAACGCTCATCACGACTGCGATAACACCCTTTACAATAACCTCGATTATTAACCAGACAAATACTTTTACAAGGACTTGGAATATCAAATATTTCAATTTGTTGCATCGCATTTACACCAATTAATTAGAGGTACTTAGTATAGCGTTATTTTTGAACAAAAAAAAAGCAGCAATTAATTGCTGCTTTTCGGTGTTATTTTTAAATTAATCTAAGAGGCTAAAAGCTTAATGCTCACAACCTTTAGTTTTAATCTCTGTTTTACGATGAAACGGTTTGGCGTACATGGCAAGTACCAATGGCTTTAACTCATCTGGTACGCACGCTATACGCTGCTCAAACGTAGCTGTATCTGGCGAATCAATTACTTGTTCTTTACAGCCACCAGCAATGTAATTACCAGGATGTAAGTAAAACGAATCCACAATTTGCTTATCTATCGTTTTTGCAAGTTCTTCAGCACTATCGCAACCCGACTCAATTGGTTTTCCAAATGATAAATGCACGTGTCCTTTCGCTGCGCTAAAGCCCTCAACAATACTGGCAATATCTTCACCTGCCGACTTAATATACTCACCATGCTGTTGTTTATGATAAAGCTCTTTTGCTTTAGCTATCGCACACGGCTCGTACTGATACGATATAGAAACAGGGACTATTTTTAATTCTTTTACATAATCACTAAATTCTTTCTTTTGCTTACGTCCATTCAATTGCAGCATTTTTAAAAGTGCGGGATCGGTTTGATCAAAACCATCTTTTGCACGACCTTCTTTTTGCGCAATCCAAATAGAATTACCACTCATTAAAGAGTCATAAATATAGGACGAAAGCTGAGTAAGTGCTCTTAACATTTCTTTAGGAGCTTTAGCTGAGCGTTTAACAATAAAACTTTTATTTAAACGCATGAGCTCAGTAATATAAGGTATTTGCAATAAGTTATCGCCAATAGCAATACGTACGGTTTTCATTTTATGCTGAAATAAACCCCAATTAACTAATGCCGGATCGAGCACAATATCGCGATGGTTAGATACAAATAAGTAAGCCTGATCTGAGTCCAGTTTATCGAGCCCCGAAAATGTTACTTTTGAAGTGGTACGCTTTACTAATTTATCTAAGTATTGCGCAACTTCGTTTTGTACATCCTCAACCGTGGTCACTTTACCCCATTTTTTACGTAATTGGCTTCTTACCAATAGGCGGGCTATGAATGGCACAGACGATAAAAAGCGCGGTAAGTTATACTTTGCTATTACATCAATAAACGCATTATCGTTCATTAAACGCGAAAGCGAATCTTTAACTTCATCATCGTTATAAGGTCTTATGTCAGCGTACTTGTCTTCTAATTCACTCATTACTACATCTATAATGTTAAAAAACGGCACGCCAAGGCGCACCGTTTATGTCTATGTTCGATTATAACTCAGCCAATCTAAAATGCGAAATTACCTATAAAATGCTTCTATCTTTGATGCACTATTATCATAACTGTAGATTACTTTGTTATTCCTAAAAATCGCTAATCTGCGATAAAGCGGCAAGTTATATATTTATATTCAATTTCTATCTAAGTTACGACCACAAAATTAAGCATTAGTGCCAAAAGTTATGCGCTTAATCATCTTAGATAGCTAATCAAAATAGCATATTATTAGGGGGTTAGTGGGCTGACCACGTTGATATTCTTCACTTATAACAAACATAAGCATCGACTAGTCATTTGGTAGTATTAGCATTAACAAAAGCTAATTTTCGTAGTACCTTAAGCATCAATTCAAATTATCTGTACTTACTTTTTATATATCTTCATTATTTACAGGTATCTGCCTTTATTTTTTAATTAGATTTAATCTATATAATTAGGACACATCATGAAAATTACCGTTCTCGATAACGCGACTTTAGCTAAAACATCACTTACCGGTATAGAGCAATTAGGTGAGCTAACGACTTATGAGCTCACTAGTCCGGAGCAAGTACTTGAGCATAGCCAAGGCGCTGATGTTTTAATTACCAATAAAGCGGTTCTAAATCGCGATACAATTAGTCAATTAAAGCAACTAAAGCTTATTTGCGTAAGTGCAACAGGTACTAATAATGTTGACTTAGAAGCAGCTAAAGAATTTGGCATAGCAGTAACTAATGTTGCTGGTTACTCAACACCTTCGGTTGTACAACATACATTTTCATTAATCACTAACCTTTTAGGTAATACACACCGTTATCAAGCTGATTGCCAGCAAGGTGCATGGCAAAAAAGTGAAATGTTTTGCATACTCGATTACAGCTTTAATGATTTACAAGGTAAAGTATTTGCAATTATTGGCGGTGGAACATTAGGTCAAGGTGTAGCTAAAGTGGCTGAAGCTTTTGGGGCTAAAGTTATTATTGCTGAGCGAAAAAATGTTGCATGTCGCGATGGTCGTACCCCATTTGAAGAAGTTATTAAAACTGCAGATATAATTAGCGTACATTGCCCACTTACCGATGAAACCCGTGATTTAATTGCTATTAACGAACTTAAAATGATGAAACCAAGCAGTATTATCATTAATACAGCACGTGGCGGTATTATTAACGAAGCAGACTTAGCTACAGCCCTTGAACAAAATTTAATTGCCGGTGCAGGTGTAGATGTATTAACTAAAGAGCCAGCTGAGCTGTCAAACCCGCTTGCTAATTATAAAGGTGATAATTTATTACTTACACCACATATTGCATGGGCGAGCACGGAGTCGATTGTGCGATTAATTAATGAAGTAAGCTTAAATATTGCCGCATTTTCTAAGCAAGAGTCGCGAAACCGCTTAGTTTAAATAACTCATCTGACAAGGTAGTCAAATAAACCAAAAAATAGCTGTTCTTACTAATCACTCTAGTAAATTGATAATGTAAAACAGCTATTTAAAATGTAATGCATTGATTAATAATACATTACTAACATGGCTTATTCTTTACTTTAATGTAGCTATAAAGTGATTTAATAATTTATTTAGAGCTTATTTAAGGAATATAATAATGAAAAAAATACTTTTAATTGCCGCGCTAACAGCGCCACTTTTAACTGGTTGTGTAATTGCAGTATCAGACGGTGAAGCTGAAACACATTGGGCTGGTAAAAACTCATCTAGCTGGCAAAGTAAGTATAAAAATAATCGTGAAGTAATTGCTGAATTAAAAATGGATAGCAGTTATCAGTCAGTATTAACAACACTAGAAACACCTAGGGCGTGTTGATCTTTGCGGTATAAAAAACAAACAGCATGAGGATGAGGTATAATTGAATTCGCTAAAAAACGTT